>JAZTYQ010000050.1:0-12449 GCA_045637065.1 Acutalibacteraceae bacterium | reverse complement strand
AGGCACACTAGGGTTGCCGAGGCTGTAGTCATAGACATTTTCTCTGCCTATTTCTGCAGCTCTTTTTTTGCCGAATTCAAATATTTCTCTTATTACGGAGCTTTTTGCGCCAAGCTCATACATTTCATTTGATACCATAATCATCACCGTCTTTTTCTTTTCGGGCAGAGCCCTGAATAATAACAAATATTATACACCTTTTTAACATTGAGTGTCAATTATATTTGAGCATTTCGGGTCTTTTAGGCACTTTTTACCCCAAAAAAACAAAAAAAGCGGCAGGAACGCCGCTTAATTATTATTTTGCTCTCTCGGCAGAGTACACAATGCCGACTGACTTTTTGAAGAGCATAAAGTCATACTGAGGTCTCCACTGATCGCCAAGTTCAGCATTGCTGAAGCTGTCTTTGTCAGCAGCAACATTTATCTCAGTTACACCTTTAAGCTCGCCACCCTCTTTATAGACGGTGTCCCAGAAGGCGTGGTGACCGATGTAGCTGACACTCTCTGGAATATAAAGATATGCGAGAACCTGATTATAGCTGAAAGCATCTGAGCCGATATACTCGAGACCTTCGGGAAGTGACAGGTAGATTTCACCAAGGGTTTCTTTTTCTGCAAGCGCTGTGTCGGTGATATCCTCTGACTTGTAGGTGTAGATGTTATCAAGTGAGGGTGTGTTACTCCACTCACCCGGCTCGTGCAGCTTGAAGAAGCCGAGAGTTTCAACTCTCTTTAATCCCTCAGGGAGATAAATTTCTCTGAGGTTGGTATATGCAAATGCAAGCTCACCGATTACCTCAACTGTGTAAGGTACAACATAGGTCTGAATATTTTTTATATATTCTTCTGTTGAAGTCACACGGTTAAGTTCTTCATCATAGCCGTATTTTTCACGCAGATACTGGTCGTGGTTGCAGGGGTAATTTATAACAACGGTCTTATCCTTGTTATAAAGAACACCGTCAATATCGCAGTAATAGGGATTGTTCTCGTCAACCTCTATTCTTTCAAGTGACCAGCAGGAATAAAATGCTTTGGAATCAATGTGTTCAACATCGGGGCCGATATTTATAACCTTGACAGTACCGTCGCAGTTAAGTGCATAGGGGCCGACAGATGTAACCTTAATTGAAATATCCTTGTCAATATTGAAGTTTGTTTCAGGGTCAGAATTGCCCTCATCATAGCTGATGTCGGAAGCAAAATCAATGTCAAGCTCCTTGATGAAGCCCGTATTGCTGAATTTGGAAAGAGTATAGCCCGTATCGTTCTTTTCATACTCGAAGGTTTCGTTCTGAACGGTTCTGATACTGAAATACATCGAAAGAGAAACAGCAACAAGAATTACAAGGGTAAGAATAATCTTTTTAGCCGTAAAGTTTTTAAAAGGCTTATCGATGTGAGGAGCAGCGAGTCCTTCAACCTGATAAGTCCATATTTCATCTTCAGGAATATCAAGCTTTATTTCTTCAACATTTGAAGCTGCCGTCTTTACTTTTTTCTTAATTAAACTCATACTGTCGCCTCCTTTAACCTAAATATCCGCCGGAAGCTGATGTACCTGCTTGCTGAGCCTGCTTTTCGGTAACCTCAGCACGACGCTTAAGCACTTCCATAACCATATTCTGCTTCTTGCTGTCATAATCCCAGAAAAGATAGGGAATTGTCATAAGAGCAAAACCAATTACGTCAACGATAAGGGGGATAACGATGATGTTTCTTCTTGACGCGTCAATGAAGAGTACCTCCCAGTTACTGTTGAAGCCGTATTTGAGAAGGAAAATGGGGATAAGAAGACCGACAAAAGATGTAATGGGGCCTGTGAACCAGCCAAAAATACCTGCAAAGGACTCGAGACGCTCGCCTGAAAGATACATCTGATAGTCACCGATTCTTACATTCATATCGTGGCCTGCCGTTGTGGGGATAGTCTTTGTCATTTCCATAAAGAAGAGAACAACAACACAGATAGTACCGCAAATCATCAGATTGTCACCGCAGAACCACATTGCAGCAGCGATAGTTGCGTTACCGATAGCACGGGACAGCTGATAGAATATCATAATCTGCTTATATGAGAATCTCTTGAGGAAATAGGGTGCAAAGAAATCGGGCGGTGTACCCGCAAAGGAAACAAGGGCAACAATAAGACTGTAGGGAAGACCGCTGAGACGGAAGGTATAAAGATAGAGAATTGTAACAAGAGGAAGCATACCGTTACCAAGCGAGTCAATAAGACCTACAATTGTATTAATAAGAAGGTATTTGTTTCTCAGAACACCGAACATACCGTCCCAGAATTTGATCTGAGGCTTCTGCTCAATAGGAGGCTGAGGAATTCTTTCCTTGATTCTGCCGGCAAAAAGCATTGTCAGTGAAGCAAAGATTATAAATGTTATGGGTATAACATATCTGTAAAGGTTTATATCCGCCCATTCGTGACGAAGTGAACCCACAACTGCGGGAAGAATAATAGCAAGAATGGAGTGGAAAACGTGAGAAATCTTTACGGGATAGCTTCGAACATAAATTCTTTCCTGAAGATTGGGGCTGATGCTCTTTGTGCAGGTTTCCAGATTGTTTGCAAAGCCGAAAACATTATAGGTAGCAAAGAGAAGGTTTGCAACCCATACTCTTGTTGCAACATCGGGGATATTGTAAACAGGAAGCCAACCGATAAGAACAACCATTATGCACTTGGGAACAACATCGCAGTAAAGCGAATATTTATATCTGCCATATTTGGGAAGCAGCTTCTTACGCCAGAAAATATTTCTTGCGCCGACCCAACCGGTATATAAGAAGTGAGTACCGAAGGTTTTAAAGCAAGCCGTGGCGCTCATACCCTCAAGACCGTTGAGATATGTAATAAATGTGCCTGACTGATTAAACAACAGCGAATAATCAAACAGTATGGTAGATATACCGAACAGCATCATTCCGATATAAACGGCATAAAACTTCTTTTCCGTTTTCTTTGGCAGGAAGCCCAGGTTATCGCAAACAACCCACCACATAAGCGCCGATATATATCCGAGAGGCATATTAAGAATACCGATAACGGAGAATGTGAGATAAGGCAGCTTATAATGATGCATAATAAGATAACACGCCGACCAGAAGCCGATGTATTCAAGCACCTTTGAGCCTGCATAGTTACTGCCAACGGCAACAACTACGTCTTTATACTCCTTATAGGGTACATATTTACCCTCAGCAGGAGTATTCCAATGAGTTTTGATTTCGGTAAACAGAGACTTTACCTTGCCGACAAGGCCGTCGGTTTTGTTTTCGTCCATAGTTTATTCCTCCTTTATAATAGACATATTCTATCATATATTTTTGCAAAGGTCAACCGAAAAGCAAGCAAATTCAACAAAAGAGTAAAAAATAAACTTCGGCAATATATAAAAACTGAACAGTAAAAAAGTATGGCATGTTAAAATGCCATACTCTGAGATTTTATACTTTTACCATCTGTTTTCCACATATTCGCAAAAAGCAAACATATCCTTGATTTCCAGTTTTGTGCCGTCGTCAAGGGTCACATCGCCATTCCATATGCCGTAAATCTGATGGCAGTTCATTCTTGCTACCACCTTCAAATCAAGGTCGCTGTGATTGTCAAAGGTGGGCTTCATTGTCATATTGAATCTGCCGTCTTCCGAAACGAACTTCCACTGCTCCATAAATCTGTCTTTCGGGAACTTTTCCACATCTACAGCACCTATTTTATGTACCCTGCCGTCATAAAAGAGACAGGTTTCCGTAGCATAGCTTTCGTCACCTATTGCCCATGTGATTTCAAAACCAAAGATGTGCTTTTCACCTTTTTCGTCGGTGAGATAGGTTGCACCGCTTCCCCAGTACCACACAAGCTCACGTGGAGTATTGACCTTGCCCCAATCCACAGAACAGAAAGCCGTATCCTTGCTGAATTCATAGGTGTAATCACCAAAACGGAACACACCCGACACGGGCAGGCAGTTCTGCTTTGTGGTCATAAAGAATTTGGTGTTATCCCCCTTAAACGGAAGAACGGTTGTAATGCTTTCAAGGCCTTCGGGTATATCCATAGAGAGATTGCACTCTAAATTTTTGCCCTGATGAAGCATTTTGAAATAAACGGTGCGCTGAGTTTCTTTTGTGTTGAACTCGAATTCCGTTTTTCCCGATTTACCCTTGAAAACGCCGGGTGCATCAATTCTGCCCAAAGGCAAGTGCTTCTTTCCGCCAACAAATATAGTCGAGGCGTCACCGTGGACTTCACCCGTATGCAGGTCGATAAGACGAAGCCCCATAAAACCGCCTATGCCCACATTGGCAAAGGAAACAAGAAGCTGCTTCTGACCGTCAGTTACGGTGTAGTAGTCCCATTCCTTGTGACTTATGAGGCGCTCTCTTTTAACCAGGCTTCTGTCATATTGAAAGACATTGTGTCTTGCCCAGCCACGCGCATTGAGAGTGCCGTCGCTGTTTAAAAGAGGCGTAGGCTCAGTATATTCAATCTGCTTTGATTTTTCTTTCCAATCCTTGAAAGGCACATAGGTGCGCTTTAATTCCTTGCTCATAATTTTTCTCCTTTATTCCATAATCTTAAATTCAAGAACATGTTTTGAAGAATTCAATATAACTACAGGATTACTTTCAAGAAGTATTTCCTCTGTATTTTCCGTAATGCCTATAAACTTTCTGTGGTTTATAAAAATTTTTATACCCACAATAAACAACAGAAGAAAGCTCAGACACATAATAATATAGCCGAAACGGAAATCCTCAAACAACACACTTATTCCCGCCGCCGAAAACAGTCCTGTCACAATAATCCAAAACAGCGATGTAAAATATAAAATCAGACGCAGAATATTTTTATCAGTTTTATTCTGCCACAGAAGCGAATGTTCGCACTCGATATCTGCTTTCAGAAAAGCAAAAACAATACTATGACCGTAGGTATATATTTTCTCATTCAGCGTGATATCTCCGTGGATATCTTCTGTTTTAATCTCACTGTCAAAGAAAAGCGTAAATCCCGGGCCAATCTCAACATTATATCTTTTATTCAGAGCCGGGTGCTTGAACATTAAAAACGACAACCGTTTTGGCGTTTCATAGGTAAACCTCAGTGTTTCTGCCTTGGCATATACCGAAACGCGCTCACCCTGAGCCACCGTTATAATCTCATCACCGTTAATTATATTGACTTTTCTGCCGCTGTTGTTTGTAATTCTGATGCGCATCGTGTTTATTTAGCTCCTATATACTTTCTGTAATCCTCGTAAAGCTTTGACGAATCGGGATGCCCCGAAAAGCTCCGCGAATCACTCGGATTCATAATACCGAGATATTGATAGCAGAGAATTTTATCACAGTAGGGCGCAGCATTCTCAAGCTGTTTTTTCACTCTCTCAAAGGGCGCGGGAAGCAGTGCGCTGTTATAGACAACGCCTTCAAAATCAAAAAGCTCAATGTCTGCCCAGAGCTCTGCTCTGCCTGCTTTGTCGTGGGCTTTTCTCAGTTTCTCGAATATCTTTTCAGTTCTTGTCACGGGTGTTTTCTTTACGCCGACTTCATCCTGATAGGCAATAAAATCCACATCCATTTCAGCAAGTCTTCTCACATATCCCTCATTAGCAAGTGCAAGATTAGTGCCGAAGGGTGCAATAAGTGTCTTTTTATCGGGAGTGAGAGAATGACAGTGCGCTGAGCATCGGTTTACATATTTCATAAAATCCTTTGAAAAGCGCAGAATTATACAAGTCTCGTCAGGAAAGTACCAACCGTAAAAGCTCTCATGGTGCGCATAAAGCTCTGCCAGCTCTTCCATAGCAGCAAAGGATTTACTTATGACTTCTTCACTTTTGATGTTATAGTTTGCCTTTTTCCAATCACCGTAAAATCCGTTGCCGAGAAAAACCTTAACGCCGCACTTGTCGGCTTCAGAGAGAATTTCCTCAATAGGGTCACTGCAGGGCATATCCGCAAAGGGAAAAACCTTAGACTGAAAATAACATCTGTCATAAAGTGCCGTTGCCATAACAACTATATATTCCATTCCCAGGTCCGCAATTTCCCTGACCTTGCATCGCCAGTCTTCACCCTGAAACTTTTCCAGAGCAGGATTCCAGTATTTGCCCTCGGCAGTATTGTGATGTCTGAATTCAAAAAATGTTCCGTCAATTTTTCTTATCATGCTATTCTCCTTAAGTCAATTCTTCAATGAGTACGCGTCGCATTTCAGGCAGCCACCATTCAAGATATCCCGCCTTTGTGGGATGAATGTTGTCAACGAGATAAAGCTTTCTTTGGACATCTGTTATGCTGTTAATTTCTTCATTATGCCACAAATCAATAACAGTTATATCCCACTTTTCCTTGAGGGCAAGAAGCATATCCACCATTCTGCCGTAAGGCTCGCTGTCATATTCCGCCTGGGTATAGAAAATTACGGGACAGTCCCACACCTGCTTTGCATAAGCTATGATGTACTCTGCCGCACCAGTAACGGTGGAGGTATCAAAATCGGTGATATCATAACTTTCAGAAACCTGACCCAAGGGGAGTTCTTTTGTAGCATCGTTGGTTGAAAGCTGACACATAAAGAAATCTGCCTTTATTTCAGGGTCAATTGTTTTCATACGGGCAACATAGGAGCTTTTGCCGTTATCAACGAGCGTTGTGCCCGAAACTGCCTCTTTGACTGCAATTATACCGTCTGTCTTTTCAAGATAGTCAACAAAGCTCACACCAAGGGAGCCATAGCCGTAGGTCACGGAGCTGCCGAGGAAAATGCCTGCTTTGCCTTTGAGCGCACTTTCGCTGAGAGTAGGGATATTCTTCACACTGTAAGCACTGCTATTACCCTCTTTTAAAACACCGAACATATTCACAAGATAACCTCCCGCAGCTATAACAATAACAAGAACAGCACATATAATAATTTTTACGCTTTTTTTCATAACTTCGCCTCATAAACACCTATGCACTCTCTGCCTCTGAGATTATCGGAAACATTGCGCGCATTGAAATAAAGTCTTAATCTGCCTTCGTAATAAGTCAGACAGCAGGCATAGACATACTGTGCCATCCAATTGCTTTTACCGCACTTCTGAGGCACAAGGAAGGGCTTGACAAAATCAAAATTTACTCCGTCATCGCTTTTCAGCAGCATAATTGCAGAGTGGCTTTTGCCGTCTTTACTGTATATTCCGTTCTGCAGACCTATATAACAGTCTGAAAGCTTATATACCTTCAGGCAGCCTGAGCAAAGGTTAAGATATTCCTTATTCTCGTCAGGGCTGATAATCGGCAGAGTACGGGAAACATAGCCCTCAGACACCTTGTCACTTTCTGCAAAGGAAATGTGTGTAGGCTCGCAGAAGCCGCAGTCCTTGATAAAGGTCTGCCCGCAGGAGTAGTAAAGTCGGTAGCCCTCTCCCATTCTGATGAGAAATGGATTGGATATTGCCGAACCGTGCTTATCCTCTTCAAAGGGTCGGGTTTTGGTTATAACGGGATAAGGCTGAGACCATTCTTTAAGGTCACTGCTTTCGGTGCAGTAAATTTCGCTCTTCCATTTCACTCCCACAAGGCTCAGAGCATTCATTACGGGTGGGCGTGTTCTCTCATAAAAAAGATAATATCTGCCGTCTATAAGATTTATGTCGGGGCGCATGGCACGGCGGACAATTCTGCCCTTACTCTCCCAGTTTATACCGTCTGTGCTTTCATAGCGGTACACGCCGAAAAATGTGTGGCAGAAAAGATGCCACTTCCCGTCGTGTGAGGTTTCGGGTGTAAGCACACTGGGGTCAGCAACAACAAAGCTGCTCAGAGGATTATGTATAAGGGGGTTGCCTTCATAAAGGCTGAACTTAGCATTGACTATATCATTAAAACTAAGATTATTCATATTGCACCTTCTTTCTTTTTTTATTTTATCACGAAATATACCTTATTGCAATATTAAATGATTTGTAAAACCTTCGTATTATTATTGATAAATAAGGAAATATTTGTTAGAATAGACCCATAAAAAAACAAAGGAGAGACTCAGATGAACAAACAATACACCGTCAAGTATAAGGTCGGCTCAGAGATTGTAACTTCAAACGCTCTTGAAAATGACCTTTATAAGCTTGAAATTGAAAATGTTGACAACAGATATTCAGTTACACTCCTGCCTAAAGCAACCTTTGAGCTTGTTGACTTCTATGCTGAAATGCCCTATAACTTCAGAAGCACAGATAAGTTCTTTGCAAACGGCTATCAGCCATGGACAAAGACAAAGGAATGGAAGGCAAACGAAATTATGCCCTCCACAATAAAGCTTGCAAACATCAGCGAATTCACCAAGGACCTTGCAAAAAAGACAAGTGACGAATGGATTGTTGACTACTCAGGCAAAAAGGGCGAATTCCACAGCCATTGCTACACCTATATCAAAACAGGCGACAGAGTGCGTCTCTGGGGTTCACTCAGCGAAAAGACAGGCTACACAATCTTCAAGGTTAAGATGAAGGAAAACAAATTCTATTTCTGCAAAGATCTTCTCGGCAAGGTGGTAACAGAGCCTCTCAAGGTTTTTGACATCGTTTACTTCGAGGGCGATTACGAAGATGTTTTCGATAAGTATTTTGCAATGTGGAAAATGCCCGAAACAAGACATGGCAGAATGAGCGGTTACACCTCATGGTACAACTACTTCCAGAATATCACCGAAGATATTATCATCCGAGACCTTAATGGTCTTGACCCCTATAAGGATCAGGTAAATATCTTCCAGATTGACGACGGCTATGAAACCTTCATCGGTGACTGGCTTGATCCCAACCCCGAAAAATTCCCCAAGGGTATGAAATATATCGCTGACGAAATCCACAAGAAGGGCTATAAGGCAGGTATATGGCTTGCACCCTTCAACTGCCAGAAGATTTCACGCATGGCTAAGGAGCATCCCGATTGGCTCATCAGACACGAAAACGGCGAGCCTATGGTTGGCTGTATCGCCTGGGGCGGTGCTTACACCTTCGATATTTACAACGAAAACGTAAGAGAATATCTCAGACATGTATTCGATATTGTACTTAATGAGTGGGGCTATGATATGGTTAAGCTGGACTTCCTTTACAGCCAGTGCATTAAACCCCGTCACGGCAAGAGCCGCGGTGAAATTATGTGTGATGCTATGGAATTCCTTCGTGAATGCGTAGGCGATAAGCTCTTCCTCGGTTGCGGTGTACCCATCGGTCCTGCTCTTGGCATCTGTGACGCCTGCAGAATCAGCTGCGACGTTGACCTTTCATACAAAGGCAAGTTCTATAGCCGTATCCAGGTAAGTAACGAGATGCTCAATGCAAGAAGCGCTATCAACAACTCAATCTTCCGCCGTCATCTCAGCGGCAGAGCGTGGATGAATGACCCTGATGTATTCTTCCTGAGAAACAACAACCTTAAGTTCACCAACGAACAGAAGTATCTCCTCGGCAGAATTAACAACCTTTGCGGCGATGTTCTTTTCGTTTCAGATAATGCGGGCGATTATGACAAGCACGCTCAGGAGCTTATTAAGGTCTTCTTCAACAAAACAGACGAAAAAATCCTCACTGCAGAATATCTCAGTGAAGATATAATCAAGGTTGTAAGCGAATATAACGGCAATAAGATTCCCCTTATATTCAATATTGCAAAGGGCGAAATCCTCACCGACGCTTCATGGAAGAAGTACTTCGTTAACTAATCAACCCAAATATAAAGAAAGAACCCGGATTTTAGCGGAGTGTTCGTAAGGACACTCCGCAGTTTTATTCGCCTAACGGCGAGTTATATTGCTTCGCAGTGATATTACGCTACGCGTAGTGTTATTGTCCTTCGGACAGTTTTTTTGCGAATAAAATAACACTGAAACTGAAAGTTTCAATATCACTATTGCCGAGGGCAATAATAACACTCTGCCTTCAGGCAGAATAACACTTTAATACAGGATGAAAAGAATTATCCGAAAATAAAGGAGCACTTACTCACCACCATAGGTAAAAGCAAAAAAATGAGAGGTAACACGGAAACTATCCGTATTACCTCTTTTACTGTCCTTAGCAACCCGGAAAATCCGGGTTCTCTTATTTTTTTAACTCAGTTGCGATTTTCAGTCTGCTGAAGTCCGCTGAACTTCTGACCCCAGGCATTTGCCCATGCTTCACAGTAAAGCTTTGAATAAGGCACATTGTTCTTCTTTCTGTAACCTGCAAAGCAGTTGCACCATATAACTGAAGGAAGCGCAACTATAATGTAGTAAAGAGGACCGAGAAGAAGAGCCTGCCATGTGTGACCGTATTCGTGGATACGGCAGTTGTAAGACCATTCCTTGCTCTTTGCATTGTCTTTGATAAAGATAAACAGACCCATTGAAAGACCGCCGCCGTTCCAGGGTACATAAACTATCTTGGCATAGCCAAAGTGCTGCCAACGGTAGCCTTTGATCTTGGTGCAGATAACAAATGCAATCCAGCCAACAATATTTACGGGCAGCGCCCATGTCCACTGAACAAGCATAAACAGAAAGTCCTTAAGGCTCTGCTGCCAGCATTTTTCTTTCTTGGGGGGTTCTTTTACTGAAATATCAATTCTGCTCATAATTCTATCTCCTTTTATTCGTCTTCGCCAAGAGCTTCTTTAACTTTTTCAAGTGATTCGTCATAATCACCGTTGGCACTCTCGGTGTTGTCTGTTATTGCTTTTTTGCCTTCTTTTGAGTTTCTGATGGCTTTCATTTCTTCTTCGATTTCAATAAGAATTGTGTATTCGCCATCTTCATTCTTTTCAATAGGCTGATAAACATTGCTGTCATTATCTCTGCCGAGCCAGGTGTTTTCATACTTCTGACCTGAAATCTTTTCCATAATTTCAATTTCTTCACCGGTGAGAGTTACTGAGCCGTATTTATGCTTGGTTGCAACAGCGGCACGGATAATTGTATGCTCCTTCTTGGTCATCTGGAACCTGTGGAGAAGGTAAAGAGAAATGAGAGTAAAGACAATAGGTGCAAAGGTAATACAAATTCTTACACCTAAAAGCGCACTGTCAGACTGCTGATAAAGCATTCCGGGGTTTGCTGCTTCCCACTGCTCAACCTCGTCACCGACAACAAGACCGAAGCCGCCGAGAATAAACATAACAACTGAGCTCATTACACCTGAAACTGTCTTTTTGATGAAGGTGTTGAAGGTACCGATAACACCCTCACGTCTTCTGCCTGTAATAAGCTCGTCAACGTCGGAGATATCGGGAAGGATGTTTGTTGCAACATAGCCGAGACCTGACTTGCCGAAGGGGTAAAGTACTGCGGTAGCCATAAGAAGAATCTTCCAGATAATTGCGCCTTCGTTTTCAGCTGTGGGATTCATAAACAAACATACGCCGAAGCCTGCGAGCATAAGAGGTGTTACAATAGCGCCGCACTTTTTCTTGCCGAACTTCATTGTAAGAGCATAGTTCAGAGGGAAGGAAGCTGCTTCAAATGCACCTGCGATGGTGGTGAAAAGAGTGTACCATGTAGGAAGCTTTGCAACATATTCGATATAATAAATAAGTGTTGTGGTATAAAAATAGGTTGCTATATTATAGCAAAGGCTCATAAAGAAGTACTCTCTGAAGGCTTTGTTTTTAACAACATATTTATACTCGTTCATCAGAAGCTTGAAATCGAACTTCTCTACCTTGAGGTCAAGCGAGGGCTTTTCTCTTACACGCTTGAAGGTAGTGAAAAGGCTTAAGCCGTAAACTATTGCAAGGATAATACCCACTATAAGCATAGGCTTTTCCGCACCTGCCTGCGGTGTATCGAAGCCGAAAACCTTGAGAACTATTGATGCAAGGAAGAAGGACGGGAACATACCGATGGAATTGAAGATATAACCTACCGAGTTATACTGTATTCTCAGGTCATAGTCCGGCGCAAGCTCGGGAAGCATTGCAACATGAGGTATATCTATAACTGTATATGCGGTTTTATAAAGCATATAAGCGGCAGTAAAGTAAATGAAGGTCTTTAAAGGCTCTGTTCTGCCGTCAAAACCGTAGCCGTTCCACATCATTATAAATGAAAGGCAGAGAAGAGGCATACCCCAGAGGATATAGCGTCTGTGCTTACCGTATTTTGAACGGGTTCTGTCGGTAATAACACCCATAATGGGGTCGGTAATTGCATCCCATACAACTGCAACGGTCGTTACGAGACCGGCCCAGCCAAGGGGAAGATTTACAACGTCGGTGAGGAATTTCATATAGAAAAGGCTGACAACATATCCCGCACCTGAGGTAGTGATGTTAGCAGAACTGTAGTTCATCATGGGTATAACATCTTTCTTGAAAGTACCCTTAACGCCTAAAAGCTTTAAGATTTTTTGTTCCATTTTAACACTCCTTTTTATAATATACATATACTTTAA
>JAZTYQ010000049.1:0-12996 GCA_045637065.1 Acutalibacteraceae bacterium | reverse complement strand
CGAAACCTATTACAGCGGACATCATCTTGCTGATTGGAATAACTTCTTCTATGCAAGACGCAGATATTTTCCTCTTGAATCAGTGAGAAAGAAATTGGAGTTCGGTATTGAGCACGGTAAACGCCCTGAGGTTATTTATGTCAATACAATGTTTCTCTTAATAATCTTGGTATTTCAGTTGTTAAAAGAAGTTACAGATGCAATGCTAATTTCTCCTAAAATGAGACATGCCGTAAAAGATATCAAGCAATATGTAGCTGATTACCATTTCTTAACTGACAATCAGATTCAGACTACTGATGACCTGTCACAGAGCATTGAAGAAACAAAGCAAAAAATTGCCGAGCTTGAAGAAAAACGAAGCAAGGCAGACAACAAAAAGCGCAGAGCGAATACTCCCGAAGATAAAGAGTGGTACAAAACCCTGCGTAAGGAGATAACACAAGGAATCACGCCATTGAGAAAGAAACTTAAACAAGCGGAGGATATTCTCCAAAAATCTCCACATCTGTATGAGCTCTTGCAGAAAGAGCATCAGGCAGAAATTAATAAAATTAGAAAATTAGAAAGGAGCCGATAAAATGGCTAGTAAAAAATTAAAAGCACCGGTAAATATCCCGGTGGAAAAAATTCATCCCTTTGAGGGAAATCCTTACAAGGTTTTGGATAACGATGAAATGAATAATCTTATAGGCAGTATTCAGGAGCAAGGTATTCTTACTCCTATAATTATCCGACCTATTGAAAACACAGATGAATATGAGGTGATAAGCGGACATCGACGTTTACACGCTACAGTTAAAGCAGGGATGAAAGAAGTTCCTGCTTTTATTTATGCCGTCATTCGTGACGAAGCGGCTATTATGCTCGTTGACAGCAATCTTCACCGTGAGCATATTCTTCCAAGTGAACGAGCTTTTGCTTACAAACTCAAAGCAGAGGCTTTGAAGCATCAGGGTAAACGTACAGATTTAACTTCGGTGCAAGTTGCACCGAAGTTGTCAACCGAACAGATAGGTGTAACAGAAAATGTCAGTAAAGATACAGTTAAAAGATATATCCGTTTAACTTATCTCATTCCCGAACTGCTTGAGCTTGTTGGTGAAGAGAAAATTGCTCTTACACCTGCTGTTGAGCTTTCGTATCTCACTGATGAAGAACAGTATTCTCTTCTCGGTACGATTGAGGAAGAAGACAGAACACCCTCACTTTCTCAGGCAGTACGTTTCAAAAAGTTAAGTCAGACGGGTGAGCTTTCTGATGAAAGTATTGAAACCATAATGCAGGAAGACAAGGCAAATCAGAAGCCTATGTTCAAGGTATCTATGGAAAGATTGCAGAAGGTTGCACCTAAGGTTAAGGATAAAGACTTTGAAGATTTCGTACTGAAAGCTTGTGAGCACTATTACAGGTATCTTCAGCGACAGCGAAATAGGGATGCGAGGTGATGAGTATTGATTAGCAAAATTATTGATTTATATGAAGTTTTAAAGGCTAGTTTTATCAGAACCACAAGCGATATAAAAGGTGAATGTGCTTTTAACATTCCTGATGTTTCAACTTTCACCAAAGAACAGAAAATAGCATTTGACCAGATGATAAATTTCCTTGCAGATATGATTGAGAAATACGGTGACAAGATACCGAAAAGTGATACAGAAATCAGAAGCAAGAAAACAGCTTAAATGGATTGTGGGGCGGGTTTATCCTGCCTCACACATTTGTCGAATATGCGAAAGAAAAATATAATCAAAATGAAAAATTACAAGGAGTTGAAAATATATGAAACGATTAAATTGCTATATCTATACCCGTGTTTCAACATCAATGCAGGTTGAGGGCTTCAGTCTTGATGCACAGAGAGAAAAGCTCCGCAAATATGCCGAGTATCAGGAAATGCATATTGCAGGTGAATACAGTGATGAAGGTAAATCAGGTAAAAACATCGGAGGAAGACTTGAGTTTCAGCGGATGTTATCTGATATTGCAAGTGGTAAAGACAGTATAGATTATGTGCTTGTTTTTAAGTTGTCCCGTTTTGGCAGAAATGCTGCTGATGTTCTTTCATCACTCCAAATTATGCAAGACTACGGTGCAAATCTTATCTGTGTTGAGGATGGTATAGATAGTTCAAAAGATAGCGGTAAGCTGATGATTTCGGTTTTATCTGCCGTTGCAGAAATAGAGCGTGAGAATATTCTTGTTCAGACTATGGAGGGTAGAAAGCAAAAGGCGAGAGAAGGTAAATGGAACGGCGGCTTTGCACCCTACGGATATTATCTTGAAAATGGCGAATTGAAAATAGCAGAGGACGAAGCCGAGGCTATCAGGGTTATCTATGATAAGTTCATTCACACCAATATGGGTGCTAATGGTATTGCCAAACATCTTAACCAACACGGCTATAAAAAGAAGCAAAGACAAAACGGTACGCTCAGTACATTCTCCGCGCACTTTGTTAAGCTCGTTTTAGATAATCCCGTGTACTGCGGTAAGTTAGCCTATGGCAGAAGAAAAACCGAAAAGGTAAACGGAGCAAGAAACGAATACCATATAGTAAAGCAGGACGAATACCCGATTTATGACGGTGTACACGACGCCATTATTTCAGAAGAAGATTGGCTTTTGGCACAGGCAAAGAGAAAGAAAACGGGAATTAAAAATGAGAAGGTGTACAGTCTTGAGCATCAGCACTTGCTTTCGGGTATCGTTTGCTGTCCTGAATGCGGTCAACCTATGTACGGCAGTGTAAACAGAAAGAGAAAAAAGGACGGCACTTTCTACCGTGATTATTGGTATTACGCCTGTAAACACAGATTAGAGCTTGACGGTCACAAATGTACCTATAAAAAACAGATTCATCAGGAGAGAGTTAATTCTGCGGTCGAGGAGTTTATATCAAAGATAGTGAAAAATCCGAAGTTTGAAGAAGCAATCAAGCAAAAGATAAATGCAAGAATTGATACTGCCGAAATCGAAGTCGAGATCGAAAGTCTTAATAAGAAGCTACGTCAGCTCAATGTGGCAAAAGAAAAGCTCGGCAAAACTATGGACAACCTTGATGTGTTTGACGAGTTCTATAATAAGAAATATGACGATATGCAATTAAGACTTGATAGCTTGTACCGTGATATAGATGAAACGGAAAAAGAATTGTCGGCTATCTATGAAAGACTTGAAAATATCCGTAAAGATAAAATTTCTCAGGAAAAAGTATATCAATTTCTGCTATACTTTGATATAATATATCCAAAGTTCACTGATGCGGAAAAGAAAGAGTTTCTCGGTAGCTTTATTGAACGCATCGAGATTAACCCGGAGCCGACTGTAAACGGACAGATACTTAAAAAGATAAAGTTCAGTATCCCAATCTATTTTGACGGGAATGAAGCAAGTAATGTTGAGGTATCTTTTCCGAATGAAAAAATTACAGTCGAAGCGGTTGCTCTTTTGTCAAAACATAAGCAGTAATTGCTGATGATAATTATTTATAATAATATTATATCAATCTATAATGTCAAGGAGGAGTAAATATGGAGGTTATTTCAAAAGTCAAAAATCTTTTTGCAAACGGAGAGGGTTGGTCAACACAGCCTGTTGAAAGGATGAGCTATTATTCATATTTTGCCGGACAGAATATGATTTATACACTTTTCAATGTGTGTCTGACTACATATCTTTTGTTTTTAGGCATCGACCCTATCAAGTCAGCAACGGTTATGCTTATTGTAAAAATCTGGGATGCTGTAAACGATACGCTGTTTGGCGTTATATTTGATTCAATCAAATTCAAAAGCGGAAAGAAATATCTGCCTTGGATACGTATTTCCACTATCCTTATTCCCATTGCCACTATACTGACCTTTGTTATCCCTTCAGCTTCAGCGCAAACGGTTAAGCTGGTTTGGTTTGCCATTGCATATATACTTTGGGATACCGCTTACACTCTGTGCGATGTGCCTATATTCGGCATATTGACCTCTATGAGTCAGAGTATAGACGAAAGAAACACTATTCAGTCATATAAGAGCATCGCCACTTATGCCGGTGTTGGTTTAACCTCCACACTGACAACTGTTCTCATCAGCGAAAAAGTTGGCATGAATTACGGCATGATAACAGTGATAATCTGTGTTATGGCATTTGCTTTGATGCTGCCCGCATCCTTTAAACTCAAAGAGCGTTACCATGCCGAGGGAGAAGAAACATTTACCATCAGACGAATGCTTTCATATCTTTTCAAAAACAAGTATCTGCTGATATATTATGTGGGACTTTTCTTCTATTCTGCACTGAATATCGGCAACGCATTCACGCTTTACGTTTCCTATTATCTGTTCCACAGCGCACTGTTCTCGTTAGTTGTGGGTGCAGTCGGAACGGTACCGCAGCTTGTTATTGCATTGCTGCTGCCCAAGCTTATCCGCAGATTTGATAAGATGAAGGTCAACCGTATATGTCTGCTGCTTTATGTCATACTCAGTGTCATCACTTGGTTGATAGGCTATGGCAATGTTGTTGTTTATATCATCATGTTTACTATACGTTCCATTCCCTTGGCGGTGGTTGCGCTTGAAATGTTTATGTTTACGCCGGACTGTGCAGAATACGGTCGCTTCAAAAGCGGTACCGAAGCAAAGGGCATAACCTTTGCCGTGCAGACCTTTATGGCAAAGCTTACAGGTTCTGTTTCCAGTGCATTGGGCTTGTTTATACTCGGTCTGGAATCTGTCGGCTGGAAAGTAGTTGAGGTAGGCTCATTCCAGGAGCTTGAGCAAAGCGGAGTAACACAGACACCTCACGCCCTTAATATGCTTTGGCTTATCTTTATGCTTATCCCCGCAATAGGCGGTCTGTTGGCATATATCGTATGGCTGTTCTATGACCTGAATGACAAGGATGTTCAGGTGATGATCGACTGCAACACAGGCAAAATCACCAGGGAGCAGGCTCTCAGTATGCTGTCAAAAAAGTATGATATCAAAGAGTAAGTACAGTTTGTGGTGTGTCCTGACAGAGATGAAAATCTGTCGGGACAGTGAAAAAAACAGCCGAGTAACAGTCAGAAAGGAATAGAACTATGTACACAATCGAATTAGGCAAAAGCGGTCTTACGGTGCCAACTGTGGCAGTGGGCTGTATGAGAATAGGTGATATGAAGGAAAAGGAAATCCGCGCCTTCATTGACACTGCCATGGAGAAGGGAGCGAACTTCTTTGACCATGCAGATATTTACGGTGGCGGGAAGTGTGAAGAGGTCTTCGGCAAGGCTGTACCCGCGTCCCTCAGAGAAAAAATGATAATTCAGACCAAGTGCGGCATTGTGCCGGGAAAGATGTTTGATTTTTCCTATGAGCATATTGTGTCATCAGTTGAGGGCAGCCTTAAGCGCCTTGGCACAGACTATATTGATGTGCTTCTTCTGCACAGACCTGATGCACTTATGGAGCCTGAGGAGGTGGCAAGAGCCTTCAGTGAGCTTAAAGCTACAGGCAAAGTCCGTCATTTCGGCGTTTCAAATCAGAACCCCTATCAGATGGAGCTTCTGCAGTCACAGCTTGATATGCCTCTTTGTGCAAATCAGCTTCAGTTCGGCATTATGCACGCACCTATGATTCAGTCGGGCATAAATGTCAATATGTATAACGACAGCGGTGTTAACCGTGACGGCGGTGTGCTTGACTATTGCAGGCTCAATAAGATTACAATTCAGCCATGGTCACCTATGCAATACGGCTTTTTTGAGGGCTGCTTCATAAATAACAGAAAATTCCCGAGGCTTAACAAAAAGCTCAGGGAACTTGCAGAAAAATACAGTGTTTCCGAAACGGCAATAGCCTTCGCCTGGATACTCCGTCACCCCGCAAAAATGATGCCTGTTACGGGTACGACAAATCTGACAAGACTTTCAGACTGCCTTGCAGCTACAGACATAAAACTCACTCGTGAAGAGTGGTACGAAATTTATAAAGCAGCAGGAAACATTCTTCCATAACAGTCCAAAGACAACGGAATAAAAAACAAAAGCCACTCTGATGAGTGGCTTTAAGTTTTAGATCAATTATTTAATGAGACCTGAGATCTTCTCAACGATTGTCTGGAAAGCGCCAACAATCTTTGTGATGATGTCGTTCCAGTTTGTTGATGTAAGGAAGTTAGCAATTGAATCGCCGATCTTATCGAAGGGGATGTTGAAGTGCTTTTCCTTGCAAGCTGCAAGATGATCGTCGTACTTGCCTACGGGGCTGAATGTGTCACCGCAGTAATCGCAAGTAGCTGAACCTTCGGGACATACGCGCTCGTGAGCTGCTGAATCAACAAAGCCCTTGCCGCAGCCGTACTGGCAAGCATGGTACTTAACTAAGCAGTTGCCTTCAACGCCTTCTGAAATGTGAAGGTTGTATTCAGCTTCGCTTGTTGTTGAGAATTCGTTGCAGTAGGGGCAAGTGATTGTCTGTGCTGCAAATGCTACTGTTGCCATTGAGCAAACAAGAACAAGTGCAAGAACGAGTGATAAAAACTTTTTCATGGTAGTTTTCCTTTCTTTTTTTGGCTTTTTGTGATAGGGTTATTCCCTTAATCTACCCGAATATAATAACACTTTATTAATTTTATGTCAATAGTTTAAAGCACTTTTCACAAAAATTAAAGGATAAATATTTAAAAATGTTAAGGTATTGTTTGAAAATTTTGAATTTCTTAAAATGTATTTGCATAAAAATAAAAAGTATGGTATCATACCTTCTGCGCAATTAAAAAAGAGGTGCCGATATAATGAAAATATCAAAGAAAATTATATGCTTTATTCTCGCTGTAATTATGAGTGTGAGTCTATGCTTTCCCACAGGTGCAGTAAAAAACAGTGAGGAAAATTTAAACTCCCCGGCAGACTATAAAGAGTTTATTGAAGATGAGGGTTATGATGTAATTTCATCCGGGGTAATCATAGAGGTGCTTGACAAGGTCAACAGTGTTATGTGCTTTTTTGCGGGGAAAAAACCTGCTGAAAGAAACTTCAGATTTGAATATGACAGCCTTGTAACGGAAATCTGCAACTATGTCTGTGAAACCTCAGGGTTTGATTTTATGGGCATATTCAGTGCTTTACCCGACATAACCCTGCCTGCAGCAATTGCAGTTGAAACTTTTAATATTGACACAATTGCCATGCGTGAGGAAATGTATAGAAGACGCTTTGAGTGTGACGAGCAGGGCAATCGGCCTATGGCAATACTCTACTATTTCCTGGGCGTTTATTTCAGTGTTATTGAAACCTGCGATGTTTACGGCGAAAAAACCGATGACCCTGATATTTATGAGCTTTGCCTTAATTTTAATTACAAAGACGGCACAACGGAGCGCTTTGGCACAAGCATACTTATAAACACCCGCACAGGTGAGTGTATGGCAAGAGACGGCAGAGGTATGTTCAGCCTTGGCTTTAACTACAATCTTCAGGACCTAACCCTTTATGCCACAACAAATTGTTGGATGCGCGACTTCGGATTCTGTTTGTTTTATGATATTGCTGCAAACTCAATGCCTGCGGTTTTCAAATATAATACACGCAGATTCAAATTTGACTATGACGGCTATGAGTGGATGATCCAGATATGGAAGGGCAATTATCTTATGACAAACGGCGGTGAGGTAGGTCTTTACTGCAGAAC
Source organism: Acutalibacteraceae bacterium (assembly GCA_045637065.1). Taxonomy (GTDB): domain Bacteria; phylum Bacillota; class Clostridia; order Oscillospirales; family Acutalibacteraceae; genus UBA6857. The sequence goes on along the minus strand of JAZTYQ010000049.1, from coordinate 5,326 downwards.
GCCTGAGAAGTTCGGCTCTTTCTATGAGTGTGCAAGCGATGAACAGCTTCTTCCTATGTCAATGCAGATTTATCACGGAGACAAGCTTCTTGTTGATATGCCGGAGCAGAAGCACTGGTGGATAAACGGCTTTAATATGAGCGGTACCCTTTACAGCCCCGACAGTCTTACTATGAAATTCACAGTGGAAATGCCCGACGAAGAAATGCTGAAGGCTTTCTGTGATGCAATGGGCAAGCATTATATGAGTGATGTTTACTACAATGTTGACGGACTTAAAGTAAGCGTGGTATGGTAAAATTAAACTCCATCTTTTCAGTGAAAGGATGGAGTAATTTTTTTATCTGAAACAAGGTATGCCGTGTATAAACTTAACGGGTTTTATGTAGGTAAGTCTCTGAGGTGACTTGTCAAACTTTCTCGCGCCGTTGGCATGATAAACCATTATAATATCACCGTTATCTCTGTAGAGGAAGCTGCAATGTCCCGGGTTGTAGATTTTTTTCAGCGGTTGATGTGACAGCACGCTGACGGGAGTTTTCACCCAGCTTTTTTTGCTGAGCACATCGTCACCCTTCAAGGTGAGAAGTCCCATACAGTAATAGCCCGATGTAAATCCGCTTCCCGAATAGACGATAAAGATATCATCTTCGTGATAAAGCACAGCAGGACCTTCGTTTACACTCCAGCCTCTTGTTTCCCAAAGATACTGCGGCCGTGAAATCTCCACGGCATTGTGTCTGCCGTTTTCGTCTGTTTTCAGTGTGTAGGGATTTTCCATTTCGCAGATGTACATAGCCTGAAAACCTGTGGCAAGATAAGCTGAGCAGACATAATAGAGCTTGCCGTCTTTGAAAAGATAGGTGCCGTCAATGTTATTCAGACCGTCAGGGGCAAGTATGCCCTTGAAGGTATAATCGCCGAAAATATCCTCTGTGTTACTTTCGAGAACAAAGGCGTAGCGGTGAAAATCCTCATAGACATCGTTGCCGCTTGCCATAGGCATTGAGCCTTTCGGTGCAGCATCTTCACTGAAAACAGCACAGGCTATGATGTACCATCTGTCACCGACTTTGTGAATTTCAGGCGCCCATATATCCTTTACCGTGCCGCTTTCACCTGCCCAGAAGATGGTTTTCTGTCTTGTGACCTTCACTTCTTCATGGCTTTCAAGCTGAAAGATATCTATACCTCCGCCGGTGGTGAAGGTGTAGTAGGTACCGCTTTCATCTTGGGCAATAAAGGGGTCACCGCCGTTATAGTTGTCGATAGGCTTGTCATACTGTGAGGGCGTTCCGCCAAGGCCCAGTGCGATGATAATTGACATTAAAAAAGCAATAATTGCAGGCATGTTATTTCCTCCTTTGTGTAGGAATGTTTTTTATGCTTTCGGGTTACCTGTGATAATTATATTATTTCCCTGAGCAAAAGTCAAACAAAAAAACCGGCGCAGTTCCTGAGAACAAACGCCGGGTATACAATAAGGCGGTGAGAAGAGACCTTATCGTATGACAGCTTGAGAGGATTATTGTTCTTTTATAGACATATCCTCATTTTTTATGATATATTACGGCTTGTAACAAGTCAATAGAGTAAATAAAATGTTTATTTCTTTTTAATAAAAATGTTACATAATTCCGTTGTCGAGAAAAAGATAAAAGTCCCTGATATACCATTCGCCGTCACGGTTTTCTATGATAATAAAAGGTTTACTTTTTCTCTGAGCTTTGCCGCTGTCGTTGTAAGCATCACCGCTGAATTCCCAATCATAAGAGTATTCTGCCTCAAAGCCGGCAAAAACACTGCTGCCATCGCTGCCGGGAGCTTTTGAAGGTGAGGAGACACTTGTGAGGGTGAGTTTAAGCTTTCCCACGGTGTAGCCTGCCGAAATATTTTTCTCAAGTGCTGAAACAAGGTCTGCCGCCTTTTCCTCGCAGGATATCTGTGCATCTTTATCGGTGAAATTAAACTCCGACAGGTCATAGCTGAGGCTCCAGCATTTTTGCATAATTGCCTCAAGAAGCACTTTGCCGGCTGTCTGTCCGTCTTTCATAAAATCATCCGTATATTTAAAGGTCGGTGTGTACTCTCTGCTTTGTGTTGAAATATAAACAGTTTCCTCAATTGCTTCACAGCCCTCCTGCACTATGCGCAGGGTATAGTTGCCCTCTTTTTTTACTTCGGTGCTGAAGCAGTCGATGTTTTTATTATAAGTCAATGCTTTGCCGTCAAGGCTGACCTTGGCACTTTCGGGAGCATATACACAGTACTGCACAAAAAATAAATCTGATAAATTTACGGTTGTGGTTTCTTCTGTTTTATTGGGTGGGGGTGCGAAGTGAGATTTTGCAAAGAAAACTCCTGCCGCTATAACAAGAACAACTGCAATTAATACTATATATTTTTTCATATTGAACACCTCCTGAGCTTGATTTTATTATACTACGAAAAAATGCTTCTGTCAAAAATGTGGTTACACTATTTGTTTAATTTGCCCATTGTAAAAAAATATTTATCTGTGATAAAATAAAAGTTACAATTTATATACAGTTTATCTTTAAAAAGGAGAATAAGAAATGAAAAAGATTTTATCTGTTATCTTATGTGTTGCAATGCTTTTTGCAATGAGTATATTGCCTGCTTCAGCCGAGGCAGAGGAAATCAAGGTTATTGTTGCAAATGACCTGCACTATGATATGAAGTCGGCAAATGCCGAAAAGGTGACAAAGCACAACAGCGTCAGTGCAGATTTTGCTCACGCGTCCGTAAGCCTTCAGCATGACTATGAATCCTATGCTATCATTATGGCTTTTCTTGACAAGGCTGCCCAGAGTGATGCGGATTATCTGTTCCTTCCCGGCGATTTCTCAAATACAGGCACCGTAGCTGAAAATCAGGCAGTTGCAGCTATACTCAGAGAATTTGAAGCAAAATCAGGCAAGGAAGTTTTTGTTGCACCCGGTAACCACGATTTATTTAAAACCTCATATAAGGAATTTGCAGATATATATGCAGAATTCGGTTATAGCGAAGCGGTAGCAAAGGACCATGCTTCAGCTTCTTATGCCATTGACCTTAAGGGCGGTTACAGACTTCTTGCCATTGACACAACTGACCACGGCGGCAGTGTACACGGCATAAACGCTGCAAGATGCGAATGGATAAAGGCTCAGGCTGAAAAGGCAAAGGCTGAGGGCAAAAAGACTATTGTAATTATGCACCACAACCTTGTTGAGCATTTCATTTTCGGCAACACAATCCGTGACAGTGCTGTGATAAATGATGACTATCCCTTAGGTGATATTTTTGCTGCAAACGGCGTGAAGTATGTTTTTGCGGCTCACACCCATGAGCAGGATATTGCTGTTTATAAGGCTGCTGACGGCAACACAGTTTATGAGGCTGTTACAGGCGCACTCAGTGTTTATCCCTGCCCCTACAGAGTTGTTACCTTCGGCGAAAGTGTTAACTTTGAAACAGCCCTCGTTGATAAAATTGATGCTTCCCTTGTGCCGGGCGGCATAAGTGAAAATGCCATGGCTCTCATGCAGAGCAATTTCACACAGTACAGTGAAGATTTCGCAGAAATCGGTCTTTATCAGCTTATGTCAAATTACACAAATGCAGCAACCCTCAAGAGCCTTCTGGGCCTTAATAAAACTGAGGACGCTGAAATGTGTGCAATTATCGACAAGATTGGTGCAAAGCTGAATGAAAGTGTGAAAATGCCCTTCTATAAGGCTGACGAAGCGGTAGAAGGTCTCAGTGTTGAGACTATGGTTGCAAAGCACAATGTTACACTTCCCGCCTCGGAATATGACCATATGATAGAGCTTGCAACAGAAATTTACCTTGCACACGTTGAAGGTGACGAAAGCTATCCTGCTTACAGCAAGGAGGTTGTGCTTCTTTCAAGAGGTCTTTGTGCAGTTCTTTCTCATGCTCTGGGTGATGTTACTGCTGAGGAATATGCACAGGTGCTCACATTTGTCTGTGAGCTCTTAGGTGTGGATGTTCCTGCCGACCTTATCAAGTATGCAGGTGACGGTATCAGCCGTTTCAAGGGTATTGAAATTCTTGTTACAACTGTTATAGTACCCCTGCTTGTCGAATTCACAGTTGATGAATCGCCTGCAGACAGCAACGCAGTGCTTCCCGGTTATGCCCAGACCGAAGCTGACCTTGAACGAGAGCTTACCTTCTGGCAGAAAATTGAAGCCTTCTTCATTAAGATTTTTGAAACTATTATGTCAATCTTTGCGTTTATAGGCTGATAACATATCAATAATAAAGAGAGACTTTCCGGCGGGACGGTCTCTCTTGCTTTGTTATATTACGGTGGGATATTGACCTTTTATAAAGTTTGTAGTATAATATTTAATCGATATGTGAAAGAACATATGAATACAATTTCAACCCCGAAAGGAGATATATCCAAAATGGATGACCCCGGAAGTATAAGCTTCAAATTGGTCTTATTATTTGTTCTTATTCTCGTCAATGCTTTTTTTGCCATGAGTGAAATTGCAATTATTTCTCTGAATGACAATATGATTGACAAGCTGGCTGAGGAAGGCCACAAAAAAGCAAAGATGATAAAGAAGCTCACGGAAAACCCCAGCAACTTCTTATCTACCATACAGATAGGCGTTACTCTTGCAGGCTTCCTAACATCGGCGAGTGCATCAACAACCTTTGCTGAAATGCTTACAGATGCAGTTATGAATGCTGCACCGAGCCTCCCCAGAGGAGTTGTCGAAGGTGTCAGCGTTGTGGTTATTACTGTGATTATGTCATATTTCTCATTGGTACTCGGCGAGCTTGCTCCTAAACGTATGGGTATGCAGAAGCCTGAGGAAATCGCATACAGGGTTGTAGGCATACTTCTTGTTGTCAAGAAACTAACGGCTCCCTTTGTTAAAATTTTATCTCTTTCAACCAATGCTGTTGTACGCCTTTTCGGCTTTGACCCCAACGCCAACGAAGATGTGGTAACGGAAGAAGAAATCAGAATGATGGTTGATGTGGGCGAGGAAAAGGGCGTTATTGAAAATATACAGAAGGAAATGATAAACAACATCTTCGAGTTTGACGATATTGATGTTACAGACATTATGACTCACAGAACGGATATGATTGCCGCCCGGGATACGGATACACTTGAAGAGCTTGTTAATCTTTCAATAGAGCATGGCTACAGCCGAATCCCCGTTTATCATGAGGACCAGGATAATATAATAGGTATAGTATATATTAAAGACCTGCTCAAATACGTTTCTCAGGCACTGCCCAGGGGAGAAAGCCCCAAGGACTTTATGCGCGAGGC
>JAZTYQ010000048.1:0-9541 GCA_045637065.1 Acutalibacteraceae bacterium | reverse complement strand
ATTATGGTATCAAATGAAATGTATGAGCTTGGCGCAAAAAGCTCCGTAATAAGAGAAATATTTGAATTCGGCAAAAAAAGAGCTGCAGAAATAGGCAGAGAAAATGTCTATGACTACAGCCTCGGCAACCCTAGTGTGCCTGCTCCCGAAATAGTAAATGAAACAATAAGAGACCTGACGCTCAATATGCCTACCTGCGAGCTTCACGGTTACACCTCTGCAGTGGGTGACAATGCTACAAGACAGGCAATTGCCGATAACCTTAACGAGCGCTTCGGCACAAACTTCACAATGAACAATTTTTATATGACTTGCGGTGCCGCAGCATCCCTTTGCATAACCTTCAGAGCGCTGACAGAAAAAGACGATGAAATTATAATCTTTGCACCCTACTTCCCTGAGTACAAGGTGTTTATAGCTTCTCAGGGAGCAAAGCCCGTTGAGGTCAAGTGCAAAGAGGAGGACCTGACAATTGACCTTGAAGCTTTTGAAAAAGCAATCACTCCCAACACAAAGGCAGTTGTGCTTAATTCACCCAATAACCCCAGCGGCGTTGTTGCAAGTGAAGAAACTGTAAAGGCAATGTGTGCTATTCTTGAAGCAAAGCAGAAAGAGTACGGCAAGAGCATTTTCCTTATAAGTGACGAGCCTTACCGCGAGCTTGTTTATGATGGTGTTCAGGTGCCGTACCTTACAAAATATTATGACAACACAATTGTGTGCTACTCCTTCAGCAAATCTCTTTCACTGCCCGGTGACAGAATAGGTTATATTCTTGTTCCCTCAGAGGTTGAAAGCTTTGAGCTTATCTATAAGGCTGTGTGCGGTGCAGGCAGAAGCCTTGGCTATGTATGCGCCCCTTCAATGATGCAGTTTGTCATAAGAAAGTGCGTAGGTCACACCGGTGACGTGAATGCCTATAAGAGAAACAGAGATATTCTTCTTGATGCTTTCAGTGAATACGGTTTTAAAACGGCTAAGCCTGACGGTGCATTTTATCTGTTTATGAAGTCACCTATATCCTCGGCAACAGATTTCTGCGAAAGTGCAAAGAAATATGATTTACTTCTTGTTCCCAGTGATTCCTTCGGCTTCCCCGGCTATGTGAGAATCTCCTACTGTGTAAGTGAGGATATGATAAGACGTTCACTGCCTGCATTCAGAAAGCTTGCAGAAGAATACTCCCTGATTTGAGGTTTACATAATGGATAAACTTCAAAGTGCAAGAGAAATAATAAACGAAATCGACAAAGAAATTGCCCTGCTCTTTGAAAAAAGAATGGCAGCGGTCAGAAGTATAGCACAGTACAAAAAAGAAAACAGTCTTCCCGTTACGGATGCAAAAAGGGAAGACGATGTTATAATACACAATGCGGAATATATCCGTGATGAAGAAATAAAGGAATATTACGAAAAATTTATAAGAAACACCATAGATTTATCTGTGGCTTATCAGCAGAAAATTATGAAAGACTAAACCGAGGTTTAAGCTATGATTATTCCCGTCAATTTAGGAAAAGACTCTTATGACATCATCCTCGAAAGGGGAACAATAAAAAGAGCGGGTGAGCTTTTCGGTATAGGTGAGGGCAGGAAGGTGCTTGTTGTCACTGATACAGGTGTCCCCCGTGAATATGCCGATACTGTGGCGTGGTGCTTTGAGGACAGCCATATTTTCACCTTTCCTGAGGGCGAAAAAAATAAAAACTTCGACACCTACCGACAGATTTGTCACACCCTTATGGATGCCTCTTTCACAAGACACGATGCGGTTATTGCCGTTGGCGGCGGCGTTGCGGGAGATATGGCAGGCTTTGCGGCGGCAACCTATATGAGGGGCATTGATTTTTACAGTATACCCACTACTCTTTTATCTCAGGTTGACTCATCAATAGGTGGCAAAACTGCTATCGACCTTGGTAAGATAAAGAACATCATCGGCGCATTCCATCAGCCGAAAAAGGTTATTATTGACCCTGATGTGCTTTGTACACTGCCGAAAAGGCAGCTTGCAAACGGACTTGCAGAAAGCATTAAAATGGGCATAACTTTTGATAAAGAATTGTTTGAAATTTTCCTTGGTGATGATTATATGAATCACATCGAAGAAATAATTGAACGCTCACTCAAGGTTAAAGGTTATGTTGTTCAGCGGGACGAAAAAGAAACGGGACTTCGCAAGGTGCTTAACTTCGGACACACAATAGGCCATGGAATTGAAGCTTCGGCAGAGTACGGCGAGCTTTATCACGGCGAGTGTGTTGCTTTGGGTATGCTGCCAATGTGCAGTGAAAATGTAAGAGAGCAACTTACAAAGGCGCTGAGAAATGTGGGGCTTCCCACTGAGTATGAATATGATAAAGACAAGGCTTATGAGGCTCTTTGCCACGATAAAAAATCGGCGGGCAAAACCATAACCACAGTCAAATGTGACGAAATCGGCACATTCAGATTTGAAGAAATGACAGCTGAAGAGCTTAAAAAGCTTCTTTGAGGTAGTAAAATGAAAAACACATTCGGAAACAACATCAGCATAACTCTTTTCGGTGAAAGTCACGGCGCTGCTATCGGCTGTGTTCTTGACGGAATTGCCCCGGGTATTGAGGTTGATGAAGCGTTTATAGCCTGCCAGATGGAAAAGCGAAAGGGTATAAATTCCATATCCACGCCGAGAAGAGAGACGGACAAGGTTAAAATATTAAGCGGTGTTTTTGAGGGAAAGACTACAGGTACGCCCATAGCATTTGTTATAGAAAATGCTTCCCAGCACAGCAAGGATTACTCAGACACAAAAGACCTTGCAAGACCCTCCCACGCTGACTATACTGCACAGTGTAAATACGGTGGCTATCAGGACTACAGAGGCGGAGGACACTTCTCAGGCAGAATAACTGCCCCCATAGTTGCTGCAGGTGCAGTGTGCTTAAAGGCTCTTGAGAACAAGGGCATATATATCGGAACGCACATTTCCTCTTGTGGCGGCATAAAAGACAGAGCTTTTGATAATATCAGTGAGGATATAAAGCTTCTTAGTGAAAAGCCTATGCCTGTGCTTTGCGAAAAGGCGGAAAAGGAAATTATATCTGCAATTGAAAAGGCGGCATCAGAGGGTGACAGCCTGGGCGGTACCCTCACAACAGCTGTTATCGGTATGCCCGAGGGTGTAGGTGAGCCTTGGTTTGACACGGTGGAGGGTATGCTTTCTCATGCACTTTTTTCAATTCCCGCAGTCAAGGGCGTTGAGTTCGGATCAGGTTTTGATTTTGCCCATATGAAAGGCAGTCAGGCTAATGACCCCTTCTTTATGAAGGACGGCAGTGTGCAGACAAAAACCAACAACAACGGCGGAATTAACGGCGGCATCACAAACGGTATGCCTATAGTTTTCACTGTGGCAGTGAAGCCCACGCCTTCAATTTTCAAGGAGCAGGAAACAGTTGATTTCGTAAAAAATGAAGATGCAATTTTATTGGTAAAGGGCAGGCATGATCCTGCAATTATTCACAGGGTAAGAGTGGTTGTGGATAGCATTACCGCTATCACTCTTTGCGATTTGCTCTCTACACGCTACGGCACAAACTGGCTCGGTGAATAATATGAAATACGGACTTATCGGTGAAAAATTAGGTCACAGCTTTTCAAAGGCAATTCACGAAAGCATAGGCGGATATACCTATGAATTAAAAGAAATCGCAAAAGGTGACCTTGATGCTTTTATGAAGGAGAAGGATTTTCTCGGCATAAATGTGACTATCCCTTATAAATCGGCAGTTATTACTTATCTCGATTTCGTTGATGAAAATGCCCTGAAAATAGGTGCGGTCAATACCGTTGTTAACCGTGAGGGAAAACTTTACGGCTATAACACAGACTTCGGCGGAATGAAGGCGCTTATTGAAAAAGCAGGTTTTGATTTTAAGGATAGCAAGGTGCTTATTCTCGGCTCGGGAGGCACATCAAAAACAGCAAAGACAGTTTCGGAATCTCTTGGTGCAAGGGAAGTTATAATCGTCAGCAGAAGCGGCAAAGTGAACTATGAAAATGCAGATGCCTTGCATAAGGATTGTGACTATGTAATCAATACCACTCCTTGCGGAATGTATCCCGACAATGACAGCTATGCAATTGACCCGAGAAAATTTTCCTCGCTTAAGGGTATAGTGGATGCAGTATATAATCCGCTTGAAACAACACTTGTGCGCCTTGCAGGAGAAAGCGGTGTCAAGGGTGTTACGGGGCTTTATATGCTCGTTGCTCAGGCAGTGCTTGCCTATGAAATATTTACGGGGAAGACCCTTAATACAGAAACGGTTACAGATGAGGTTTTCTCAAAGCTGAAAAAAGAAAAGCAGAATATTGTTCTTATCGGTATGCCCGGCTCAGGCAAAAGCACCGTAGGCAGACTTCTTTCTGAAATGACAGGCAGAGGCTTTACCGATACCGACGATATGATAAGTGAAAAATACGGAACCATTAGTGATATTTTTTCGAAGGGCGGAGAAAGCTGTTTCCGCGTACTTGAAAGTGAAGCTGTTAAAGAAGCAGCAAAGCAAAGCGGTATGATAATAGCCACAGGCGGAGGAGCAATTCTCAGAAAAGAAAATGTTGACGCCTTAAAGCAAAACGGAGTTATCTTCTTTCTCAACAGACCCCTTGAGGATATTATGCCAACCTCAGACAGACCTCTTTCAAGTGACTTCGAGGCACTGAAAAAACGCTTCGATGAGCGCTATGACAAATATAAGGCAGCAGGGGATTACGAGATATTTATTGACGGAAACCCCGAAACTGCTGCAAAGAAAATTCTGGAGATAATGAAATGAAAATTCTTGTTATAAACGGCCCTAATCTTAATATGCTGGGTATAAGAGAGCCGTCACACTATGGCAGAGAAACCTATGCAGATTTAGTTAAAAAGATTGAGGATTACTGCGAGAGTAAAAATATAATCTGTGAGTGCTATCAGTCCAACCATGAGGGCTGTCTTGTTGATAAAATTCAAGAGGCTTACGGTGTTTTTGACGGCATAGTCATTAACCCGGGTGCTTACACTCACACAAGCATTGCTCTTCTTGATGCAGTTAAAAGCGTGTCAATTCCCACCGTTGAGGTGCATATTTCAAAGCTCTGCGAAAGAGAAGATTTCCGTCAGATAAGCTATATCAGACTTGCCTGCGTTAAGACAATAACAGGTCAGGGTACAGACGGCTATCTTCAGGCAATAGATTTTTTAGTTAATAATTGATGTGATAATATGAAAATTAAAATCCGCCCCTCGGTTTTAAGGGGCAAAGTTACGGCGCCGCCCTCAAAGAGTATGTGTCACAGACTTCTTATCTGTGCAGGTCTTTCAGAGGGTGAAAGCCTTATTTCAAATGTAAGTTACAGTGAAGATATCCTTGCAACTCTTGATTGCCTGAATGCTATGGGTGCCACAATTGAGATGGGCGAAGACTTTGTAAAAATAAAGGGTACCCTGCCGAAGGCGGGAACTTTTCCTTGCCGCGAAAGTGGCAGTACCTTAAGGTTTTTTATTCCTCTTGCTATGCTTTGTGAGGGTGAAAGTCATTTCACAGGCTACGGCAGACTGATGGAAAGACCTATGGAAATATACGAAAACATTGCAATGCAAAAGCATCTCACATATATAAAAGACAGTGAAGGAATTACTGTTGGCGGTAAACTTACAGCAGGGGACTATACTATGCCTGCCGATGTGAGCAGTCAGTTTATATCCGGTCTTTTATTTGCACTGTCTTTATGTGAGGGTGACAGCACTCTGACGCTGACAGGCAATATTGAAAGCAGAAGCTATATTGATATGACTCTGAGCGCTATGGATCTTTTTGGTGTCAGTGCAGTGTGGCAAAATGAAAACACAATTTATATTAAGGGTAATCAGCAATATAAAGCAGGCAGTCTCACCGTAGAGGGCGACTGTTCAAACGCAGCATTTTTAGATGCCTTCAATCTTTTCGGCGGTGATGTGACCACCGAAGGTCTGAGGGAAGAAACCTTGCAGGGAGATATGATATATAAAGAGTATTTTTCGCTTCTTCGGCAGGGTACACCCACACTTGATATAAAGAATTGCCCCGACCTTGCGCCTATACTTATGACGGTAGCCGCGGCAAAAAAGGGTGCAAGACTTATAAACACGGCACGCCTTAAAATTAAAGAAAGTGACAGAGGAGCCGTTATGGCGCAGGAGCTTTCACAATTCGGTGCCGATATAAAGGTTTATGACAATGAAATCGTGGTTAATGAGGCGGAACTTCACACACCGAAGAATGAGCTTTATTGCCACAATGACCATAGAGTTACTATGGCGCTGACTGTGCTTGCAAGTGTTTACGGCGGCACTCTCACGGGTGCCGAAGCGGTTAAAAAAAGTTATCCCCAATTTTTCGACACGGTGAGCTCTGTTGGTCTGAATACAGAAACATATATTATCTGAAAACATATGATGTCAGTTTTCGGGAGGTGAAAAACAATGAATATGGATTTTGTATGCAAACTGCCTATCCCAAAAGAAATAAAAGAGCAGTATCCTCTTACCGAAGAGGCAAGGACAATCAAAGCCCGGAGAGACAAGGAAATCCGAGATATTTTTCAGGGAAAGGTGAGAAAATTAATCCTCATTATCGGCCCTTGCTCAGCCGACAATGAAGACAGCGTAATGGATTATATTTCACGCCTTGTTCCCGTTCAGGAAAAGGTCAAGGATAAGATTCTTATTATTCCCAGACTTTACACCAACAAACCAAGAACAACGGGTGACGGCTACAAGGGTATGCTTCATCAGCCTGACCCGAATTCAGCTGCAGACCTTATCAAGGGGATTGTAGCCACAAGAAAGCTTCATATGAGGGCTCTCAATGAAACAGGCTTCTCTTGCGCAGATGAAATGCTTTACCCTGAAAATCACCGCTATCTTTCTGATATTCTCTCTTATGTTACCGTTGGTGCAAGAAGCACGGAAGATCAGCAGCACAGACTTACGGCAAGCGGTCTAAACATTCCCGTAGGTATGAAAAACCCCACAGGCGGAGATATTGGTGTTATGATGAACTCAATTACTGCCGGACAGCACTCCCACGATTTTATTTACAGAGGCTGGGAGGTCAAAAGTCACGGCAATCCTCTCACACACGCCATTCTCAGAGGTTATGTTGACGAAAAGGGTGTCAGCTACCCTAACTATCACTATGAATACCTTTTAAGGCTGGATGAGCTTTATGCAGAAAGAGACCTTATGTACCCTGCCGTTATAGTTGACACCAACCATGCAAATTCAGGCAAGAGATGTCTTGAGCAACCGAGAATTGCCAAAGAGGTGCTTCATTTCTGCCGTCATAACAGCAATATTGACAGGCTTGTCAAGGGCTTTATGATTGAAAGCTATATAGAAGACGGTGCCCAGAAAATAGGCGAGGGCTGCTACGGTAAGAGTATCACAGACCCCTGCCTCGGCTGGGAAAAGACAGAAAGACTTATTTACGATTTAGCGGAGGTATATTGATATGTCTGTTCATGAAATTATTTGGAATATAAAAATGTTTTTCGGCAGAATACTGGGATTTTTCGGTATCTATTTCCCTATGCCGCTGTAAAGGAGATAAATTATGTCAATTGAAAAAGTAAGAGAACACTTTAAAGCACTCGGTATCGAAGACCGAATAATGGAATTTGAGGTTTCAAGCGCAACTGTTGAGCTTGCTGCTGTTGCAGTGGGAGTAGTAGGAGCAAGAATTGCAAAAACACTTTCATTCCTCCTTCACGATGAGCCTATACTTATCGTAACTGCAGGTGACGGCAGAGTCGATAACAAAAAATATAAGGCTGCTTTCGGGGCAAAGGCTAAGATGCTCACTCACGAGCAGGCAGCCGAAATGATAGGTCACGCCGTTGGAGGTGTATGTCCCTTTGCAGTCAATGAGGGAGTGAGGGTTTATCTTGATGAAAACCTGAAGCGCTTTGAAACGGTTTTCCCGGCTTGCGGAAGCTCAAACAGTGCAATTGAGCTGACTATCCCTGAACTCGAAAAGTATTCAGGCTTCACAAGTTGGGTGGATGTTTGCAAATAAAAGAAAAAACTTTTCTATTACTATTGATTTTAATTTTAAAAGCGTATATAATAGACTAAAGTTATTATGAGATTCCGAAGGGAGGACAATAAAATGAAGCATATTAAAACAATCGAAACACGCAGCCTTTGCGAAAGCGCAAAGAAGGGCGGCTGTGGCGAATGCCAGACATCTTGCCAGAGTGCTTGCAAGACAAGCTGCGGTATTGCTAACCAGGAATGTGAAAATAAGGAAAGCAAATAATCAGGTAATAAGATGCCGCCTACAGAAGGCGGCAATTCTTATGTAAGGAGACATATTATGATACACCAGTATAAATTGGGCGGATATAACATTGTGCTTGACATCTGTTCAGGTGCAGTTCATGTTGTGGATGATGTTGCCTATGATATCATTGCCGACTTTCAAAGCAAGGAAAAAGACGAAATAATAAATGCGCTCTCTGAGAAATATGAGGGCGATGCTGATATAACAAAGCAGGATATATGTGAATGTTATGATCAGGTTGTGTCCCTTAAAGAAAAAGGCAGTCTTTTCACCCCCGACACCTTCGAGCCTATGGCAGGGGAGCTTAAAAGAAAAACATCGGGTGTTATAAAGGCACTTTGTCTTCATGTGGCACATTCCTGTAACCTTAACTGTGCCTACTGCTTCGCATCTCAGGGTAAATATCAGGGTGAAAGAGCCTTAATGAGCTTTGAAACAGGTAAGAGAGCCTTAGATTTTCTTGTTGAAAATTCAGGCACACGCCGTAACCTTGAGGTTGACTTTTTCGGCGGCGAGCCTCTTATGAATTGGGATGTGGTTAAAAAACTCGTCGAGTACGCAAGAAGCATAGAAAAAGAAAAGGGCAAGAATTTCCGATTTACACTGACAACTAACGGTGTGAATGTTGACGATGATGTTATTGAGTTTTCAAACCGTGAAATGAGCAATGTTGTTCTCAGCCTCGACGGCAGAAAAGAAGTTCACGACCGCTTCAGAGTTGACTATACGGGCAAGGGAAGCTGGGATCTCATAGTACCTAAATTTCAGAAATTTGTCGAAGCTCGCGGCAACAAAAATTATTATATGAGAGGTACTTTTACCCACGCTAATCCGGATTTTCTTGAGGATATAAAGACAATGCTTGACTTGGGCTTTACGGAGCTGAGCATGGAGCCGGTTGTGTGCGCAAGCGGCGACCCGTCCGAACTCACTGAAGAAGATAAAACTGTAGTTCTCTCTCAATATGAGGAGCTTGCACAGCTTATGCTTCAGAAGGATAAAGAGGGCAAGCCCTTCACATTTTATCACTATATGATTGACCTTAAGGGCGGTCCCTGCATTTATAAGAGAATAGGCGGCTGTGGCTCAGGCACTGAATATATGGCGGTTACTGCCTGGGGTCATCTTTATCCCTGTCACCAGTTTGTGGGCGATGAAAAGTTCCGTCTTGGTGATATATGGCATGG
>JAZTYQ010000047.1:0-4497 GCA_045637065.1 Acutalibacteraceae bacterium | reverse complement strand
CTCAAAATCAATATCATATGTAACCTCAACCCCATCATCCATTACATGATAAGCGCCGATAATTATCTGCCACTTACCGCTGTTAATCTTCTGACAGAGATAACCTGCCGAGGAATCATACTGACCCACATAAACAGTCTTGTGTGAGCTTCCTGACCAACCGAGGAAGTTACCTTTTTCGTCCGTAAGACCGATATCTATAGTGTTGGACGGCTTAAGATCACCCAGCATACCCTTTGTAGGCTTATAGTAATCATAGGTGACGGTGATTTTAACTACCCCTTTGGGCACATCGAAGGGAAGGGTGTAATACTGTTTCTCTTTATCTTTGGTTACTTTATGTACTAGTTTCACCTGTAATCCCTGCTTTCAGATTTTAAATTATTTATATTGTATCATATTGCAAGAGTATTTACAATGGGTTTGCAATACATTGCCCTTGTTGGCATTTCTAATAGTTAACGATATAATTTCCTTATAGATAAAAGGCAAAAACAAATAAGATTATTATGGCAAAGATCCGCCAACCCGGCAAAAAAAAACGATACATATAATTTTTACATGCCGTATGTTTTTATGGAACAAGCCAGCCGAAAAAATTGACTTTGACGGCAGTTTTCCCGTTTGTGATCTTGATTATATTTACTGTGACTTGCCCTGCAAATTATCCTTTCAGGCAGTTTCGCCTTTTGTTCCTCGCTATTAGGAAAGCCTGATAATTGAGAGATAACAGTTAAACAACACAGAAAGCGTTGCAAAAGAATCGGCAGACCCTTTATGCAACGCTTTTGTTCTGTTCGGACAAATACTTAATAATACACCTTGACTGTCTTAATCTCAAAAGGACGGAATTGTGTGCAATAAATATTTCCTTCAGATTTACCTTCTGTTTCTTCTTCAAGCATATTTGTCACTACAAACTTATTTGTCGTATCGGCAAATGTTATCACAGAATTTGTGCGGGTACCCTCAGCCTCATAAAGACGGATGATGAAAGCTCTGTCCTCGTCTTCACAGGGCTTGACAGATTCAATAATGATGTTGGGCTTGTCTGTAGCTACAAGAGTCTTAGCATTGAAGACACCCTCGGATACAATATGAGGAATATTGAGCATATAAGAGGGCTGAATAACCGCCTTTGCACCGAAGGCGCAATTGTGAGGCATAAACGAGTAAACTGCACGGTGCATACCCTTGTCGCCTTTGACATCGGGATGGTTTCCGCCTTTGTGAAGTGAAATGGCAATCTGTGAGCCGTTGACAGAAATTCCGTATTTGCAGTCATTCATAACCGTTACACCGTAACCGGGCTCGGAAAGGTCGGTATATTTATGGTTGACAACCTCAAATTTTGCCTGTTCAATTGAGTTGTTTCTTGTGGTGGGGCGTTTGCAGTAACCGAACTGAATTTCGTGTCTTGCGAAGTCCTCACGTACATCTGTGTCAAAAACTGCCTTCAGGAATCTGTGATCGTCCTGCCAATCCATATATGTATCGAAACGTACCTCCGGTGAATCAGCAAAGAAAAGCATATCTTGAGTAACAACCGATTTTTCGCTGATTTTATATTTGCTTCTGATGATAAATGCCACGTCACCCTGAGAAATTACCTCTCTTTCAAGAAGTGTACCGCAGGGCTTGAACTTCATTTCGATATCAGCGTCAACATCCCAGTTATCCCAGCTCATAGGAACATCCTCAGCCATAAGGAAGGTGCCGAAAGGTGTTTTGCTGACAAGCTCTCTGTCGGCAACTGTGTCGATAAAGGATGAGATGAAGCCGTCTTTGTCAAATGTTACCTTTGCGAAGGGAGTGGTGAGAGTTTCATTTTCATAGCTGAAAGCTTTGCGGTCCGCTGTTTTGCCCGCACCGAAGCCGAGCTTTACAGATGAGAATGCAGGAACATTCACACCGCCCAATAAACGTTTTTTGTTTCCATCAATGTCTGTATAAGTCTGCTGTCGTACATCTGAAACAGTTTTATCTTTGTCATCGGTGAAAATAACATCGTTTCGATCAAATGATAAGGTATTGGTTACACTGATGCATTCTTCAGTACTGTCTGTAATAGCTTTAATCTGAGCCCTGGCATCTTTTATAACCTGACGCATCTGAGATTTGCACTCCTCGTGAGCCCTGTTTATGCAGGTGCCGGGGAGTATATCGTGAAATTGATTGAGCAGAACCGTCTCATAGAGCTTATTTGTCTCTTCGGTACTGCAAGGAATATTCTTTTCTATGCTACGGCATACTGTAAGGTACTCTAAATCTCTCAGAGCAAGCTCGGCTTTTCTGTTGTTATATTTGATTTCGTGCTGGTTGGTGAGAGTGCCTCTATGAAGCTCAAGATACAGCTCACCGCGGTATGTGTTGGGATTTGCGCAAGTGCCTTCCAAATCTTTCATAAAGTCGCTTACACTTGTGTGATATGTCTTTGGTACATCGTATAAATCTTCACAGCGGCGTGCAGTCTCTATCATCTCGAACTGAGGACCTCCGCCACCGTCACCGTAGCCGTATGCAACAAGGCGTTTGCTAGTAACTGTCGGCTGATCTTTACGGCGGTCTGAATCTGTCAGACTGTCACGGAGTTCCTTTACATCGGGCCAGGTGTGAGTGGTGTTAAAATGTGAGAAAACCTTTGTTCCGTCTATACCCTGCCAATAGAAAGTATTATAGGGGAAGGCGTTGGTGTCGTTCCAATTGATTTTTGTGGTCAGGAAATAATCCACACCGCAACCCTTCATTATTTGCGGAATCGAAGCAGAATATCCGAAGGTATCGGGAAGCCAGAAGGCATCTGAGCGATAACCGAAATATTTGTCGGTAAATCTCTGCCCCCAAAGGAACTGTCTTATCATAGATTCACCCGAGGTGATATTGCAGTCACATTCAACCCAGACTGCACCGTTAGGCTCGTATCTGCCCTCAGCGACCTTTTCTCTGATGCGCTCAAAAAGTTCCGGATAATATTTTCTCACCATATCGCTGTGACAAGATGAACTTTGAATAAAACGGTGCTCGGGATATTGCTCCATAAGGCTCAGCTGATTACTGTAGGTTCTCGCGCACTTTTTGATCGTCTCATCAACGTGCCACAGCCATGCAGTATCCATATGTGAGTGACCGATAAGACCTGCCACAGGTGCAGCATCACCGTTTTTCAGCGAGAGCACCTTTGTAAGATAAGGCTGAGCATTTTTTATTGCTGAGAAAAATTCTTCCTCAGAAACATCTTCGGGGGAGTAGTACAGGACTTTATGTACCTCAGTGAGAGCGTTTATAGCCTGAGCTTTCATATAACTGCTGTCGGGCAGCTCTGTTGCAAGCTGAACAACAATTTTCAGGTCAAAATAGAAGTTGTTGATATCCTCGTTTTTGACACATATATCAAGACTGTCAAAGGTGAAATCGTAGGTGTTTATCTGACGAAGATCTCTCGAGAATGGGTCGCAACCGTGGTAATCGTGACCTGCATAATATTCAATGGCAATATATATTTTTTCGTTTGCCTTTGCATTTTTTCTGATAAGTCCGCAGTAATGATTGCCGTGGGAGGTGTAGACAATTTTTGTGTTGAACGTGCCGAAGGGTACACCGTCGACCCAAAGCATAGCCTCATAACCGCCCATTTTCGGCATAATGAAAATATCCTTGCCGTCCAGCTCTTCGGGTACGGTGTAGTCTGTCTTAAGCCAGCAGTATGTACCCTCGCCGCCCCATTTCCAGCCACTTGAGATTTTCTCAAATTTTACATCTGACGGAATAGTATGATACTGCTTGTCTGCCACGAAAGCGGCGGCAGGTACAGAGGTGATTTTTGTGAAAAGATAGGGGTTTAATGTTTCTTCAAACCGAGATAGCTTAGCTATCATTTTTTCATAATGTTGTTTACAAAGCATAATGTATCTCCTTTTATCATTTTTCAATAAATATATCAAAGTTATCGGCAGAAAGATATTCTTTTTCTCCCTTTTCATTAATGTGGGTGAAGTCCTCATCCGTCAGTATGAATTCGATCTTCATTTCCTCACCTTTTTTAAGAGTGATTTTCTTAAAGCGTACAAGTGATTTTAAAGGCTGATTGTCCGCGTTCTTTTCTGATTTGAAAAGTCTCACAACCTCTTTGCCGTCAAATTCACCTATATTTTTTATCGTAACAGATACTTTTAAATTGCCGTCAGACTCTTCTGTTTGCAGTTCACTGTAGTCAAACTTTGTATAAGACAAGCCGAAGCCGAAGGGATATTCAGGAGTTCCCTCGAAATATCTGTATGTACGGTTTTTCATTGAATAATCGTTGAAGTCAGGCAAATCATTTGTTGATGAATAAACAGTAACGGGTAGCTTCCCGCTAGGTGAATATTCACCGAAGAGAAGCTCTGCTATAGCCTTGCCGCCAAGCTCACCGGGATACCAACAGTTTAAAATTGCATCTGAAAGGTCTTTTGCTTCGCCAAAGGTTACCGCACCGCCGCAGAACATAAGAAGAATAAC
>JAZTYQ010000046.1:0-41984 GCA_045637065.1 Acutalibacteraceae bacterium | reverse complement strand
GCTATTGTCAGCAATAAGACCGGCATCCCTCTTGAAAGACTCAGCTTCAAGAGCATAAAACTTATAGACGAAAAGAAAGGAGACAAATAAGATGATTGCAGACGTTCTTACAGGCTTATGGGAATCTTCAGGCTTTGCCGCTCTCTTTGCAGACGGCACATTCCTCTGGCAGAATCTTGTAATGATTCTCGTTTCATTTGTACTCCTTTACTTTGCAATTGCAAAGAAGTGTGAACCCCTTCTTCTCGTACCCATCGCATTCGGTATCCTTCTTGCAAACCTTCCCGGCGCAGGACTTATGGACGACCCCACAGGTCTTATGGACACCTCAAACATAATTGAAGGCGCTCATTGGTATGACAGCGGTGTTTTAAGACTGATATATGCAGGTGTTAAGTCAAGTATCTTCCCCTGTATTATCTTCCTGGGTATCGGCTGTATGACCGACTTCGGTCCCCTTCTTTCAAACCCCGTTTCACTTCTCTTAGGTGCTGCAGCTCAGCTTGGTATCTATGTTGCATTTGTTATTGCTATCCTTCTCGGTTTTGCACCCGAGGAAGCAGCATCAATTGCTATCATCGGCGGCGCTGACGGCCCCACTGCTATCTTCCTTACAGGTAAGCTGGCAAGCCATCTCTTAGGTCCCATCGCTGTTGCAGCATACTCATACATGGCACTTATCCCCTTTATTCAGCCTCCCATTATGAAGGCTCTCACCACTGAAAAAGAGCGTAAGGTTGAAATGAAGCAGCTCCGTCAGGTGTCAAAGGTAGAAAAGATTGTTTTCCCCGTTGTTGTGCTTGTAATCTGTGCTTTCATTCTTCCCTCAGTTGCTCCTCTTCTCGGTTTCCTTATGCTCGGTAACCTCTTCAAGGAGTGCGGTGTTGTTGACAGACTTTCAGACACAGCTCAGAATGCTCTTATGAACATTGTTACCATTATGCTCGGTCTCACAGTAGGCGCTACCACAAACGGACAGACCTTCCTTAAGGCTGAAACTCTCAAGATAGTTGTTCTCGGTCTTATAGCCTTCTGCTTCTCAACAGTGGGCGGTCTTCTCCTCGGTAAGCTTCTCTACTACATCACCGGCGGTAAGGTTAACCCCCTTATCGGTTCAGCAGGCGTAAGTGCTGTTCCCATGGCAGCTCGTGTATCACAGAACGAAGGCAGAAAGTACAACCCCAGAAACTTCCTTCTTATGCATGC
Source organism: Acutalibacteraceae bacterium (assembly GCA_045637065.1). Taxonomy (GTDB): domain Bacteria; phylum Bacillota; class Clostridia; order Oscillospirales; family Acutalibacteraceae; genus UBA6857. The sequence goes on along the minus strand of JAZTYQ010000046.1, from coordinate 40,778 downwards.
TATGGGTCCCAACGTTGCAGGCGTTATCGGTTCTGCTGTTGCAGCAGGCTTCCTTCTTGCAATGTTCGGCTAAAATTAAATTCATAACGGACTGTCCTTTCAGGGCAGTCTTTTTTTGTGTTATTGACTATATTTCCTACAGATGATATAATCAAAACAGAAAATGTGACAGGAGAAGCACTATGGCAAGATCATCGGTAAAAGAAAACAAAAACATCTATCACATCACAAGAGAAAATCTTGACCTGACAAGAGAAAAGGCAAGTGAGCTTCTCGGCGGCATGTCCCCGGAGCGAATTGAAAAAATTGAAAATGAAAGAATCGTTCCTCATCCGGAGGATATACTCATAATGGCCGAGGGGTACAAGGCTCCTCATTTGTGCAACCACTACTGTTCACGGCAGTGTCCCATAGGAAAGGAATATGTGCCTGAAATCAAAACCTCGGACCTTTCACAGATTGTGCTTGAAATGCTTGCATACCTCAACTCAATGAATAAGGAAAAGGAGCGTCTTGTAGAAATAACCTACAACGGTAGAATCGACTCCCACGAAATGGATGATTTTATCCGCATACAGCAGAAGCTCGAGCATATTTCAGTTGCAACGGAATCCTTGCAACTGTGGTGCGAAAAAATGCTTGCAACAGGTGTTATTGACAAAAAAGAATATGAAAGCCGTAAAAAGAGCCTTATGGGAGAATAATTTGCTCTTTGAGTGAAATTAGACCTATGTATTTTGCGAAAATTGTCCTTTATTGTGCATAGATTTTACTGTATAATAAAGACAATCGGAATACACAAATAATCACGATGCATCGATGTGAAAATTTGGATTTTGTTTCAGAGTGAAAAAAATGCAAAAACATATTGACAAACCCTGTTACATATCCTAATATTAAATTGTATTCAGATAATCTATATCTGAGGTAAGGAGGTAGAAAACTTGAAGGAAATGACAATTTTCTGGCTTGTTTCAATGATTGTTCTGTTTGTCGTTGAAGCAGTAACGGTTAACCTTGTAACAATATGGTTTGCCGTGGGCGCTCTCGCTGCCCTTATCAGCTCCCTTGCAGGCGGACCGTTGTGGCTGCAGATAGTTCTGTTCATTATCTTCACAATTGCAACGCTCATACCCACAAGATCACTTGCCAAAAAGTTTTTCAACAAGAGCAAGCATCAGCCAACAAATGCAGATATGGTTATAGGTCAGCCTTGCACCGTAACAGAAGAAATCAGCAATCTTGCCGGTACGGGTGCAGTTAAATGCCTCGGCAAAGAGTGGTCTGCACGAAGTGAAAAAGGTGAGGTTATCCCTGCAGGTACCGTTGTAACTGCCGTTGCAATTGAGGGTGTAAAGCTTATTGTAGGGTAAAACACACAAAAACAAAAATAATATTTTAAAGGAGATTTAGTTATGGATTTCAACTTCGGATTTTTAGTTTTATCAGTTCTTATTATTATCGCTATTGCGGTACTCATCAAAAACATCCGCATCGTTCAGCAGGCAAAAGCCTTTGTTATTGAGCGTCTTGGTGCATACCAGACCACATGGACAGTAGGTCTTCACTTCAAAATTCCTTTCATCGAGAAGGTTGCAAAGATTGTTTCCCTCAAAGAGCAGGTTGTTGACTTCCCCCCTCAGCCCGTTATTACAAAGGACAACGTAACAATGCAGATTGACACTGTTATTTATTTCCAGATTACAGACCCCAAGATGTACACCTACGGTGTTGAGCATCCTCTCACAGCTATAGAAAACCTTACAGCTACAACCCTTCGTAATATCATCGGTGAGCTTGAGCTTGACCAGACACTCACCTCACGTGATATCATCAACAGCAAGATGCGCTCAATCCTTGATGAAGCCACAGACCCCTGGGGTATCAAGGTAAACAGAGTTGAGCTCAAGAACATTCTTCCTCCCAGAGAAATTCAGGATGCTATGGAAAAGCAGATGAAGGCTGAGCGTGAACGCCGTGAATCAATCCTCAAGGCAGAGGGTGAAAAGAAGAGTGCTATCCTTCTTGCAGAAGGTGAAAGAGAATCCGCAATTCTTCGTGCAGATGCTCAGAAGCAGTCACATATTCTTGAAGCTGAAGGTCAGGCAGAGGCTATCATTAAGGTTCAGCAGGCAACAGCAGAAGGTATCCGCCTTCTCAACGAAGCAGGTGCAAGCGAAGAGGTTATCAAGCTTCGCGCTCTTGAAGCCTTCCAGGCTGCTGCAGACGGCAAGCCAACAAACATTATTATCCCCTCAGAAATTCAGGGTCTTGCAGGTCTTGCAACCTCCTTCAAGGAAGTTATCACAGATGCTCAATAAAGTCACAAGAACAACAATGCAATAAATCCGGCAACAGAGCCGCTTAAATGAATATTTAGTTTCTATAAAGAAAATCTGTCGGGATATTGAATCCCGACAGATTTTTGCATTGTTTTGCCCTTTTTTACCCTCTCGGAGTACCTATGTACGCCTTCGGGGTAAATAAAAGGGCATCTTGTAACCTTCTTGACCATCTGCCCCTCGTAAAAAAAGGCGGTGAAGAATAATCTCCACCGCCTTTTTTTATTAATCGGTTAATTATGCCTTGTCAGCGCAACCAAGTACTGTTTCAATCTTGTGTGAAACTACGCCTTCGATAGCATCTCTTGCAGGTGTGAGGTACTGTCTGGGGTCGAAGTGCTTGGGATTTTCTTTGAAGTGCTTACGAAGAGCTGCTGTCATAGCAATACGGATGTCTGAGTCAACATTGATTTTGCAAACAGCCATTGATGCAGCTTCACGAAGCATATCCTCGGGGATACCGATAGCGTCGGGCATTTCGCCGCCGTATGCGTTGATTGTCTTAACATCATCCTGGTTAACTGATGAAGCACCGTGAAGAACGATGGGGAAACCGGGAAGCTTTTCTTCAACTTCCTTGAGGATGTCGAAACGAAGCTGGGGCTTCTGGCCGGGCTTGAACTTATATGCACCATGGCTTGTACCGATAGCGATAGCAAGTGAGTCAACACCTGTTCTTGTTACGAAATCGTAAACCTGAGCGGGATCTGTGAAGTTAGCATCTTCTTCGCTTACGTTAACATCGTCTTCGATACCTGCAAGCTGACCGAGTTCGCCTTCAACAACACAGCCGTGTGCATGAGCGTAGTCAACAACCTGCTTTGTAAGAGCAACATTTTCTTCATAGGGAAGGTGTGAGCCGTCGATCATAACTGATGTGAAGCCGCCGTCGATGCAGGACTTACATGTTTCAAAATCGGGTCCGTGGTCAAGGTGAAGAGCGATGGGAAGACCTGTTTCTTCTGCAGCAGCCTTAACCATAGCAACAAGATAGCCGTGTGAAGCGTACTTTCTTGCGCCTGCGGAAACCTGAAGGATAACGGGTGAATTGTGCTTCTTTGCAGCTCTTGTGATACCCTGGATGATTTCCATGTTGTTTACGTTGAATGCACCGACAGCATAGCCGCCCTTGTATGCATCTTCGAACATTTTCTTTGTTGTTACTAATGCCATTGTAGACACTCCTTTATAATAAAATGTTTTTTACCTTAGTGAGATTTAGTATACCCTATTGCTCGTCTGTTGTCAAGCAGTAGGAGTATAAACAAGTGCGAAGCAGTGTGAACGGATTCTGCCTTCCATAACCTTGATGCGGAAGTCATAACCTGTGATAACCTTACCGCCAACATTAATGGTTGAAACATAACCGATATCGTTTCTGATTGCCTGGTCGTGGGTTACAATTGTGAGCCATGTTGAGGGGTCGCCTGAAAGAGTAACACCAAGGTCGCCGTTACTCTCAACAAGCTTTTTGAAATCGTCACTTGAAATTGAGTAAACGCTCTTGTAGTCATTGTCGAGATAGTCGCCGTAGCTCTTTCTTCCGCCTGCAAGATAGGGTACTGTTGTGCCTGAGGTGCTGCCCCATACGTTGTAATAGGAGGTGGTTGCACCTGCGCTCATAGCGTGGAAGGGTGTGAGGGCTGTTTCACCGCCATGGGCGATGTAGAAGCCGTTATTCATAACTTCATCAACAATATCATAAACAGTCTGTGAGGGAGTTGAGGTGGAGAAAGCGTGAGCATCCTTTGAAAGATTGTAGCTGTAATGCTTTGCAAAGGTATAAATTGCAACACACTGAGCCTTGAGAGCTTCCTTGTGGAAGGATGGGCCCATTTCACTTTCGAGAGCTCTTGCAAGGTACTCGCGGGTTTCGTAGCTCTGACCTGCATAGGTGATTTGCTGAGGATAGGGATCACCTGTTACGATTGCAGTGTTTCCATCATAGTAATAGTGAGCGAGAATCTGCGCCCAGGTCCAGCCCTGGGTTGCAAGATAGTTTGCACCGGTCTGGCTCATACCTACACCGTGTCCGTAGCCGAAAACATAGAAGGTGAAAATACCCTTTGTTGAAGGCTGAGGAGCAACTGTGGGAGTTGCAGAAACATCAGCTGCCGAAGGCTCGGGAGCAATGTTGACAACGCCGCCTAAGGTTGTGCCACCGAAGGGGTCAGATGTTGAGGGGAAGGTCTGACCGGGGTCAACATCGGGATTGATTACGTTTATATCGTTTGTAGGGGGGACATTTGTTGTAGGCTCATCCTTATCGAGGAAGCCGAAAACTATGATAATGGGAGCAATAAGTGCCACGAGAATAACAGCAGCAGCAATTGCTATCGTTTTCTTATCGGGCTTCTTTGTTTCAGACTTCTGAGGTATCGCAGGAGCTGCGGCACGCTTTTCGCTTTCAAGCTTCTTGACAACCATATCGCAAAGAAGAGTAAGTGCGTGAGGAAGGATAATTCCAAGCTTATCAGGGTCGCTGATATTGATTTTCTTTGCCTTTGCATTTTCGCCGTCAACAAGAGCTGCATAAACGAAGTAGCTTGTTTCGCCGTCTTCGTTTTCTGTGGAATAAATGTCAGATACAGCACCGCCCAAATCGGTACCCACACTGAGCATAGCTTCCTTTGCGTGGCGGATGACCACTGCGCTTTCGCTTTCAGCCGTTGCAGCTTCATCCGTTTCATCATCGCTGATTTCTATAAACTTGACTGCATCTGTGAGATAGTCTATTTCATCATAGAGATTATATACCCACATTGAAGCTTCGCTTGTTACAAGTGCGATTGACTTTTCTTCATCTGAGAGAGCCTTTACCATATCCGAAACAGCAGGTACAAGGTCATAGTCGGGCATTATGATTTCATTTTCAACGCCCTGCTGCTGAAGCTGCTCTTCTCTGCTGATAACTCTTTCACTGAGAAGTGATAGGATATTGTCAATTCTCATAAAGTCAAGAGGCAGGCAGGTCAGTCTGCCTGAAAGAGCCTGAAGAGTAAAGCCGCTGTAAAGACCGTCTTCACTTAAAAGAGGAATTGCGCCGTTCATTATAAGGCTGTGACCTGAAATATCAAGGTCAGCAAGAGAATCTGCCGTATTTTTTGCAATAGTCTCTGCAATTTCACTTGAGGAAAGCTCGCCGTAGCCGATTTTGCCTATGACTGCACGCTTGACAAGGTTATAATCATTGTTTTCTGCGGCAACAATTATATGCTCACCGTCCTCAAGGGCGGGAATGAGCGCTTCGAGCAAATCATCATAGCTGGCGTATCTTTCGACATTTTCCTCTGAAAGTCCCTTTTCTTCAAGGTTGAGGCAGATTTTAAAGACGGTATCCGATGAAAAAGCTGAAAGGTCGTTTAAAATAAACAGTTTCATTGTTTTTACCTCCGTTATACTTCGTTTACCCTACTTGCCACTGGCTTGCGTTCTTATAGGGGTTAGTCTTTATTTTTTTAGCATTGTAATATGCCTGAGGGTACCTGGGGTTTGAATTGACAACTGCCTTGGATGTGTCAACACCGGTGCTTTCACCCGGTCTGACAAGACGGGCAACAACAACAAAACGTGCATCCTCAAACTCGTGTGAGCAGGTGGAAAGAGTGAGAAGCTTATCCGTTGCCACAACATCAACGCCTGTGTCGTAAAGTGAACGCTGTGAAAGCTCATTGAGATAAGCCGAGAAGCGGTCATAGGTGCTGAGACGTGTGAAATAATAAGGGAAAATATAGTTGTTTACATCGTCTTTGCCGTAAGCGTTTGTGATGAATGCGGCGATTATTTTCCAGTGATAATCCTTATAAAGGGTGTTGAAGGTTATTACGGGAGCCTTTTTGAAGCCGTCAATTTTCTTATAGGCATCAAGAGTACCGAAAATGGTGTTGTTGTTCATATGATGGCCGAAAATAACCGTATTCATATCAAGGGGATGAATATTGTTAAGATGTGTCACAAAGGGACAGCCGTATTTTGTGCTTTGACCGTAGAAGTTCTTCTTCAGATATTCCTCGTCGTCATTTGCCTGCACAACGGGAAGGTTAAGTCCCACACCGTCAGCAGAGAGATAACCTACAAAATCCTGATTTTCAGCATAGAGCTTTGCATATTTGAGCTGAATGTTTGCAGGAAAAATAACATTGGGATATTCCTGCTTTATCTTTGCCCATTGCTGTTCAGGTGTGAGCTGAACCTCTGTAGGCTCTTCTTTATCGTCTTTGTCATTCTTCTTTTTGGTGGTAGGCTCTTCTATAATAAGGTTTGAAATATCCTCTTCCACATTTTCGTTCTGTATCGCAAGACGGAGTTCGTTAATGAGCATACCTGCCGAAACAATAATAGCAGGAATTGCAATAGCGAGAATAGTTCTTCTTATTATTTCGAACCTTGAGAGCTTAGCTTTTACCTTGCCCTTGCCTTTTTTCTCCGGCTGAGCCATGGAAACATCGCCGTTTTTCTTTTTGGGAGCAAAGAAGGTTTCTTCGGTGAGTTCAATTTCATCTTCATCGGCATAGGCTGACTGCTTTTCTCTCATAAGTGAAGAAAGCTCTATAGCATCGAAGTCAACCTCGTCAATTTCAATGCTTTCACTTACAGGCATAGCTCTTGCTGCCTTCTGTGCCGGGGTGAGGGAAACCTCTTCCACTTCAATCTCTTCCTGAGGCTCAATCATTTCCTGACGGAAGCTGCCCTGAGCAAAACTTGCACCTATCTCCGTATTTTTTGAAGCACCGTCAGACATATCAAAGTCGGGACTCTGATAAAGAACTCTCGTGCCGGGATTAGCCTCACCATTTGTTGCTGCAGGATGTTCGGGTACTGCGGGAGCGTGAGGCATAGGGGGCATATAGGGCGCATAGGGATAAACAGGTATAGGCTGGGGGTACGGCATTTGGGGTGCAGGTGCATAAACGGGCTGACCGTTTGCATCGGTGCCGACCTGAACATAAGGATAAACGGGTGCACCGTAAACAGGCATAGCACCGTAGGGGGCAGGTTGGGGTTGCACTTGAGCCTGCTGTTGACGCTGAAGCTGTTCCTGCTGCATAGGCGTAGGAGTAACCTGCTTTCTCGGCCTTGTGGGCGGAGCTTTCGGCTGCTGCTTTAACTCCGGTATATCGGGAGCGCCCGGTAAGGTGCCGTCTTCATAGATGTTTTTCATAACACATTTTCCTTTATATATAAATTGGGTAATCTTCTTGTTTATCTGCTTTTAAGAATAGCTTTGCGAAGCTCGTTGAAGGCGTTTGAGGCGGCAACGTGGCGATTATAATCACGGCAACTTCTTCCTCTGTGACCTGTGACAAGCTTTTTCACCGTAGTTTCCTTATCGCTTGCAACGGCAATGTAGATAAGGCCGACCTCTTCTTCGTCACCGGGGCCTGCATAGCCTGTTATACTCACACCGTAGTCGGCACCTGAAAGTGCCTTCACGCCCTGAGCCATTTCCTTTGCTGTTTTTTCGCTTACGGCAGTGTACGCGTCAAGAGTTTCCTGCTTTACGCCGAGAACTCCCGCCTTGATTTCGTTTGAGTAGGATATCACTCCGCAGTGGAAAACCTCCGATGCGCCTGCAATATCCGTTATTCTTTTTCCGCAAAGACCGCCTGTGCAGCTTTCTGCAAAGGAAACGGTCTGTTTTTTTTCTTTAAGCAGTTTGACTACTGTCTGTTCAATGCTGTCAGTGTCAATGCCGTAAATGCTGTCGCCGAGCCTTGTCTTGATTTCGTCAATAACGCCCTTCATCAGCTCCTCGGCCTTTTCTTCGGTTTCAGCCTTTGCCGTTACACGAAGAAGTGCCTCACCGCTTTTGGCGTAGGGCGCAACAGTGGGGTTACTGCCCTCAAGTAAATCCTCAACCCTTTCTGACATATAGCTTTCACCGATGCCAAAGGTGCGGATGTTGTGTGACACGATAACGCTGTCTGTAAATTGCATAAGATAGGGCTTCACACTTTCACGGTACATAGGAATCATCTCTTTTGGAGGGCCGGGCATAATCACAATGATTTTGCCGTCCTTTTCTAAAATGAAGCCGGGTGCAGTACCGTTATGGTTGGGGAGTACTCTGCCGATGGTGGGAACCAGTGCCTGTTTTTTATTGCATTCAGGCATAACTATATTTTTAAGTTTAAAGTAGCTTTCGATTTTACTTAATATTTCACTGTCCTCTTGAAGGCCGATGCCGAAATACTTGCAGCAGGTCTCTTTTGTCAGGTCATCGGGGGTAGGTCCGAGACCGCCTGTAAGAATAACTGTCTGCGAAAATTCAAAGGCATCGTCAAGAGCTTTAAGAAGTCTTTTTTCATTGTCACCTACGGTAGTGTGGCGCATAACATTCATACCCAGCTTTGCAAGCTCTTTAGAAAGAAACTGCACATTACTGTTGAGAATGTCTCCTAAAAGTATTTCAGTACCCACACTGATAAGCTCACAGTTCATATCAAAAACCTCTTTTTAAATAATATCAGTCAATGCTTTCATATCTGACTGTGCTGATAGCTTCCTCTATCATTTCACTGAAGTCCACAGCATTCTCAGCTTCCTCAATAAGCTCTAAAGTAGGTCTTGTTCTCGGATGCTTGGGAGTGAAAACAGTGCAGCAGTCCTCATAGGGAAGAATTGATGTTTCAAAGGTGCCTATTTTTCTTGAGATTGTGATAATCTCGTCCTTGTCCATACCGATAAGAGGACGGAAAACAGGCATAGTTGCCACAGCATCTGTGCAGGCAATTGCACCTAAGGTCTGTGAAGCAACCTGACCGAGGCTTTCACCTGTTACAAGAGCGCCGCAAGCGTCACGCTCTGCAAGTCTTGCTGAAATTTTCATCATAAGACGGCGCATAATAATGGTGAAAAGCTCTTCGGGACAGTTTTCTTTTATAGCTTCCTGAATTTTTGTGAAGTTGACAACGGCAAAGTTTACCCTGCCACTGTATTTTGCAACGATTGAAACAAGGTCACGGACCTTCATTTCAGCTCTTTGTGATGTGTAAGGGGGTGCTGCAAAATGAATTGCAGTGAGCTGAAGACCCCTTTTTGACATCATATAGCCTGCAACGGGAGAGTCGATGCCGCCCGAAACGAGAAGTGCAACTCTGCCTGCAGAGCCTACGGGCATACCGCCTGCACCCTTAATCTGATTGCCGTGAATGAACACATTATTATCTCTGACTTCAACGGTGACTGTGATATCGGGATTATGCACATCAACGGATAATGTCTTTATGTTTCTTAAAAGGTGTGCGCCTACCTCACGGCAGATTTCGGGTGAGGTCATAGGAAAGCGCTTGTCACTACGTTTTGCACAGACCTTGAAGGTCTTGACATCGCGAAGGTCGTCACCCAGATATTCGAGAGCAACTCTCTTTATATCTTCAAAATCTTTTTCGGCAACAGCTGCTCTTGAAAATGCCGCAATACCGAAAACCTTTTTAACTGTTTCAACAGCCTCATCAAAGTCAATATCCTCATCCTTGGGCACTGCAATAACAGTTGACTGTGATTTAGTGAAGGTAAATTTGCCAACACTGTTCATAAGGCGTCTTTTCATGTTTTTCACGAGAATATCTTCAAAGGTGCTTCTGTTAAGACCCTTAAGAGCAAGCTCGCCGTTTTTTATAAGTAATACTTCTTTCATTTCTTACCTCTTCATTATTGTGTTCATGGCTTTTTCTATACCGGTGATAAAATAGTCCAGCTCTTCTTCAGTTGTAAACCTTGAAAGGCTTACACGAAGAGAGGAGTCAATCTGTCTGTCTGAAAGTCCCATAGCTGTCAGGACATAGCTTTTATGTCCTTTTGCACAGGCTGAGCCTGAGGAAATATATATTCCCATAGACGAGAGCAGGTTAAGCACGGTTTCCGAACGAAGCCCCTCAAGGGAAATATTGACAATATAGGGTAGTGCATCGTAACTGCTGTTTATGCTCACGCCGTCAATTGCTCTGAGCTTTTTGGTGAAGCTGTCGCGGAGCTTTGTCACTTCAGCAAGGGATTTTGTCACATTCAGCTCCTCAATTGCGCCGAAGAAGCCTGCAATTGCAACCATCGGCTCTGTGCCGGGGCGAAGGTCTTTTTCCTGACCGCCGCCGAGAGCATTCGGGGTAAGCTTGGTGCCGTTTTTCACGAAGAGAGCGCCTGCACCCTTTGGCCCGTGAATTTTATGTGAGCTTATACTCATTAAATCTGCGCCCAGCTTTTTAACGTTAAGGGGCATTTTGCCGTAAGCCTGAACTGCATCTATATGAAAAACTGCAGGAGAGTTTTTTCTTTTGATTATATTTTTAATCTTATCCACAGGCTCAATGGCGCCCACCTCGTTGTTGACTGCCATTATGCTTACAAGCACTGTCTTTTCGTCAACTTCCTTTTCGAGCAGGTCAAGGTCGATAAGCCCTTTTTTGTCTGTGGGAATTTTAACTACGGTGAAGCCTTCACTCTCAAGGCGGTCAAAGCATTTCAGCACACTGGGATGCTCAACGGCACTTGTTATAACCTTATTGCCTTTTCTTTTCATAGCGTGGGCAGCACCTAAAATTGCAAGGTTGTTGCTTTCCGTACCGCCGCTTGTGAAAAGGATTTCCTTTTCATCTGCGCTGAGACTTTTTGCTACGGCACGTCTTGCCGAAAGCAGAAGTGTGTCTGCATCAATGCCTTTTTCGTGAAGTGAAGAAGGGTTTCCCCAGCACTCATCTATTGCAAAAAGCATCTTTTCTCTTGCGCCCTTACAGGGTTTAGTTGTTGCGCTGTTATCAAGATAAGCTGTCAACGGGCATACCTCCTCATCATAATTAGTCTTATTATACTATAAATAAGTTTTTTATGCAACGAATAGGCAAAAAAATAAGGGATATTTTTTTGAATAAATCGTAAAATAATTTCAGGCAATAAATTAATTCAGCAAAAGGAGACAAGAAAATGCAAAAAAGAAGATTTATAAGGATTATCAGCTTTCTTTGTGTGGCGGTTGCGGTACTCAGTGTCAGCACCCTTGTATACGCGTCCAAGGCAAAGAAATATGAGTTTGCCAATGAGATAGTTTATCAACGCTCGATGAATGAGCTTTGCGAGAGCCTTGACAACATCAGTGTCAGCCTGCAGAAGGCAACCTATTGCGGTACGCGGGAGAAGCTCCTTAGCCTTGGCAACGAGCTGACCCGCCAGGCAACGGCGGCAAAAATAAGCCTTTCTCAGCTGACAGACGAAAACTTGGTCAGCGAGGAAATCTATAAGTTTCTCTCACAAATCGGTGCTTACACCACTTTTCTTGCTGAGGGCGAAGAGAATTTGCGCATATCGGAAAAGGATGCAAAAAGTCTTTCGGAATTGCTGGCATACTCACAAAAACTGAGCCAATCTCTGAGTGAAGTTTTAGCTTCCTATAGTGACGGAAGTGTAGCAACCAATGTGCGGAAAAGCACACTCTCTCTTGATGGAAATGAGCTGCCCCAAAGTCTTTCCTCAAGTCTTAATGATGCGGAGCAAAATCTTACTGATTATCCCACCCTCATTTATGACGGCCCCTTTGCCGACAGTATCCTGAATAAAAAGGGCGGAAAAAGTCTCGAATCGCTGGGCGAAATCACAAAAGAGGAGGCAAGGAAAAAGGCGGCAACCATTATAGGCGCAACTCCCGAAAGTCTTCGTCAGGAGGATGACAGCGCTTCAAAGGTGCCTCTTTATTGCTTTTCAAAGGGAGATATGAGCATCGGCATAACAAAAAAAGGCGGCAAGCTCGCCTACCTGATAAATCCCGTTTCGCCCCTTGAAGAAACTATCAGCACAAAAGAAGCCGTAAAGCGTGCAAGGCAGTTTCTTGAAAAGCAGGGCTACGACAGCATGAAAGAAAGCTATTACAGCGTTTATGACGGTGTGTGTACCGTGAACTTTGCCTACAAAGAAAACGGTATAATCCACTATAGCGACCTTATAAAAGTAAGCGTTGCCCTTGACAGCGGAGAGGTTACTGCTCTTGATGCTGTAGCTTATCTTGTCAACCACTGCAAAAGAGATATTTATTCTGTGAATGTACCAGAGGAAAAAGCCATAGAAAAAATTTCTCCCTTGCTTTCAGTTATAGGTACAGGCTCGGCGGTTATCCCCCTTGACACAGGCAAGGAGGCATATTGTTATGAGTTTCACTGCAAGGATAAAAACGGGCAAGAGGTACTCGTTTATATAGACAAGCAGACCGGTGAAGAGAGGGACATTCTTCTTTTACTTTATGCAGACGGTGGTACACTGACAAGATAATAAAAAAGGCTGTTACTTTGAGTAACAGCCTTTTAACTATTTTAATTAATCTTTCCGTAAAGGGAAACCTTCTCGGCACCTGCATCAGTTCTGGGCGCTCTTGTGGGAGCAGAGCTCACTGTGTTTGAAGAACGGTTGTTGCTTCTGCCTCTGCCGCCTTTGTTGTAGCCACCCTTACCGCCTCTGCCGCGACCGTAGCCGCCCTTTGAGGGATGTGTGGGCTTTACACCTTCAGCAAGTGAGATAACAACGCGTCTGCCTGCATCTGCACCTACGGAGTAGGATGTTACACCTTCGATTTCCTGAACTGCTGTATGGATAATACGGCGCTCGTAGGGATTCATAGGCTCGAATGTAACGTTTCTTCCGTACTTGAGTACCTTTTCGGAATTTTTCTTTGCAAGTTCTCTGAGAGTGTTCTTTCTCTTTTCTCTGTAGTTGCCTACGTTGACGGAAATTCTCAGATACTCGTTTTCTTTTTTCTGCTTGTTGGCAACAAGTCTTGTCAGATACTGAATTGAATCAAGAGTGTCACCGCGTCTGCCGATAACAACACCGTAGTCGTCACCGCAGTCAAGCTCCAAAATAATTTCGTCTTCTGCTGTGCGGAAAGCATCAATAGTAAGACTTGCTACACCCATTCCCTTGAGAACGGCTGTAAGATAATCTGCAGCACTTGTGAGTGAAGCACTGCTCTTTATATCAACAGGCTGTCTTTCATCAGCGGGTACTTGGGCAACCTCTGCCTTCTCTTCACTCTTTGCAGCAGCCTGAGGCTTTTCTGCCTTGGGTGCGGGAGCTTTTTCTGCTTTGGGAGCCTTCTTTTCAGGAGCAGGCTTCTTAGCAGGTGCATCGGGTGTTTCATACCATGCCTTTGCTTTTGCAGGTGCGCCGCCGAAAAGACCGAGAATCTTCTTCTGAGGCATAGCAATGATCTCAGTGCGGACATCGGCATCAGCAGGTGCGCCAAGCTCTTTCTTTGCATTTGCAAGAGCTTCATCTATTGTAGCGCCTGTTGCAATAGCTTCATGTATCATTAGTTTCACCACCGTTTATTATAAATATAAGTTTCGTGGTTTCTGATGTGTTCTTTTTGTTTAGTCTTCGGCTATATCAGCGCGGACCTTCTTTGTGTTCTCGTAGCTGCGTCTGTAGATTGTTTCATCAACCATAAGCTTTGCAATAGTCTTTCTCGGAGCATAGAAGTGGCCCACGATAAGAGTCTGGAAGAAAGCGAGAAGGTTTGAAAGAATCCAATACATACCCATACCTGCAGGGAATTGGAATGTAAACCATAATGACATAAGGGGCATTGAAAGCATCATGCAGCCCATCATCTGCTGATTTTCCATATTGGGGTTAGCCTTCTTCTGTCTCACCTGTGTGAGTACACTTGTAAGAAGAGAAGTAAGAGCTGAAATTATGGGAATAAAAACAAGAAGCTTTGCTTCTGTTGTTGAAGCTGCCCATGCCTTGAATACACCAATATCGGGGATTGTACCCAGGTTGATGCCGAAAATTGTGAAGTCAAAGCCTTCAATTTTAGCAACAGCGTCTGCATAAGTTGCAGCGATTTCGGGGTTTGCAGCAACAATTTTATCGATGAATGTGATGACATAGCTTTCTGCATAGGCAGCGCTTCTTGCTGACTGTTCAGCAAACTCGGGAAGAGCCTGAAGAGCGCCTGTGAGAGCTGTTACTGCTTCTTTAGAAATGTTGAGAACGTGTGTCAGGGGCATACGGATAATGCCGTAAAGACCCCAGAGAATGGGAAGCTGGAAAAGAAGAGGCGCGCAGCCGCCTGTCATAGCGCTGTAGCCTTCCTTCTGATAAAGCTCATTGGTTTCCGCCTGTATTCTCTGCTGTCTTTCCTGGGGAGCGTAGTCCTGATATTTTTCGCGGATACGCTTGAGCTTAGGCTGCATACGGACTGTTTTAGCAGAGCTCTTCTGCTGTTTGATAGCAGAGGGAAGGAGAATTACACGGAAAAAGAGTGTGAAAATTACAAGAGCAAGTCCGTAATTTCCCACAAAGTCAAAAAGAATTCTGAACAGAAAACCGAAGGGGACATAAAGGTATTCGAAAAATGTGTTCATTTAATGTTCCTCCGTAAAATTATTCCGTTTCTATTAAAGGTTGCTTATGACTTATTAGTTCGGTCTTTTTTAGGCGGTACGGGGTCGTAGCCACCGGGAAAAAGAGGATTGCACCTTAAAATGCGCAAAGCAGCCAGCACCGAGCCTTTAAAAGCTCCGTGTGTTTCAATAGCTTCAATTGCATAACAGGAACAAGTCGGATAGTACTTGCACATTGGGGGCAGATGCGGTGAGATATGCCGTCTGTAAAAACGGATAACCGCCAAGAGTATTTTTTTCATTACTCTATGACACCTACCTCTTTAAGGCACGAGAGCATAGCTTTTTCTATGTCTGTGCTTTTGAGATATTTGGTCTTTGTTCTTGCAACAAAAATAATATCGTAGTTGCCCTTAAGGCTGTACTGTGAAAAAACTGACTGATAAGCAGCTCTAATAATCCTACGGGAGCGATTACGCTCTACTGCGTTGCCGATTTTTTTACTTGTAGTAATGCCTACACGACAAATACCCACACGGTTTTTCATGCAATAAACAACCAGTGCAGGTCTCGCACAGGACTTACCGCGATGATAAGTACGCTGAAAGTCCGTATTCTGATTTAAAGATAGGTATTTCTGCAAATAAATCAAATCCCGTGGCAATATAGCGTGGTTGACTGCACTTCGCGGTCAGTCATGCACCGCAATAAACAGTCAGGTTTTGTTTTCGTAATATGTTACGAATTAGTATGTGAGCTGCTTTCTGCCCTTTGCACGTCTGCGTGCGAGAACCTTACGGCCGTTCTTTGTTGCCATTCTCTTGCGGAAACCGTGTTCCATCTTTCTGTGGCGCTTCTTGGGTTGATAAGTTCTTTTCATTGCGATTGACCTCCTTTATAAATTTTCTATTAAAACGGGACATATTGCAAGGAGTAGTTGAAGTGACGCAATAGGTTGTCCGACGCTTTCTTAATCGCCTGCAAGGCATAGCTATATAAAGCAAGCCATAACTTGCAGAGAACCATTATATATCAAACATCTTTAATTTGTCAATGATTTTTGCCCTTTTTTCTTTCCTCACGGCAGTTTATTTCTTCTGAGTTGTGGCACGATTTTCACCGACCACAAGATATAGATAGAGAAAGAATTTATAATTTGTAATTCATAACAGCTGAGAGATTATCCTCGCTGTATTCTATTTCTTTTGAGTAGTTTTTTGCAAGGATACTGCACCTGTGCAGGGTAAGAGACTGACCGTCAAGAAATGCCAAGGTAAACATTCTTTCAACAAATAAGGTGCTGACAACAGCAAGCCACACCTTCTCATAAACCTCATAATCAAAAACACTTTTCATAAAATAGCGCCATATAAAATAAACGGCAATATTCTTAAGATATAAGTCGACTGCCCCGTATTCTTCTTTGCAGCGCCTTGCAAATATTTCGGTTCTTGAAGCGTTATCCGAAAGTCTGTTTATGTAGTCGCCCCATTTTTCATCTATGATTTCAAGGGATTTGAAGTCGCGGATGATTTTTTCCATATCCAATGTTATTTTTATAGGGACTATGTCAGATTCAAATTTTTCATATCGAGACTTTTCAACATTATATTGAACTCTGAGTGCAAAAAACAGCGCAGAAAAAAGTTTTCTGTCAAGGGGAGTACTCTCATTCTCAAGCAGAGATATTATCTCTTCCCTTGCCCAAAGGAGATAATTATACAATTCCTTGTCATAATCGTCATCACCCTTATCAACGCAGGGAGTGTCATAGGTTTCAAACTTATCTCTCTGTGAAAGAATAAGCCTTGCGCCCTCTTCACAGCAAAGGCCTACACCGCCCTCCTTCACATTTTCATACCACTCAAAATAGCGCGGATGGTCACGGCAAATCTGGCAAAGAGCATCTTCGCCAAGATTGATTATTATATCGCAAAGGTTGTTTTCATTCAGAAAGGCGCACCTTTCCCCGTTCATTTTAAATGAGCAGACCTCGTCGCAGTTTATGTTTTCACGAAGACGCTTGCCGAAGTGGCCTTTCACATTTTTATAGTACTCTGCCGAAGAGGGGTCAATGTCAATTTCCCAGCCGACACAGCAGTTGTCTGAGCATTTGTCGGCACTACATTTAAAGTTTCTGCAATAAGTTGGCATACGTAATATCATATAAATCACCGTTTTCGATAATATCACAATTTTTTAAGATATTCAACCTTTTCAAAATGTAATTCATTTGTTATAATTTCTAAAGAAAGTTGTAATTTTTTGCCCTTAGACTATAGGTGACAGTGAGAAGAAGCGTTTTCAGCAGGGTATATTTCCGCTGATGTGCGGATGACGGTTTGTAGTGCATCCGATAAATTTCCCTGTCATGTGAAACGGTTATGAAAGAGAGGTGTTTATTATGTACAATGTTTTGGTCTGTGATGACGATAAAGCCATTGTGCGCTCAATTGAAATTTACCTTAAGGCTGACGGCTACAATACCTTCCCTGCTTATGACGGCGTTGAGGCTGTGAATATCCTTATGGAAAATGAAATTCACTGCATTATTATGGATATTATGATGCCGAATATGGACGGAATTTCCGCTACACTGAAAATCAGAGAGCGAAGCAACGTCCCCATAATTTTCCTTTCTGCAAAAAGTGAAGATGCAGATAAAATTGCAGGTCTCGGCATAGGCGGCGACGACTATGTTACAAAGCCCTTCAATCCTCTTGAGCTGACGGCAAGGGTAAAATCACAGATAAGACGCTACACTACCTTAGGCACTGCGCCCTCAGGTAATGGCAAGGTACTGAAAACAGGCGGACTTGAGCTTGACATTGAGGCAAGAAGTGTCACTCTCGACGGCGAAGAGGTGAGACTTACCGCTACGGAGTACCGCATATTGGAATACCTTATGCTCAATATGGGCAGAACTCTTTCTTCAACACAGATTTATGAAAATGTGTGGAATGAAGCCGCTATAGGCTCAGACAAAATCATAACCGTTCACATCAGACGAATTCGAGAGAAAATCGAAATCGACACTAAAAACCCAAAATATATAAAGGTGGTGTGGGGCATTGGATACAAAGTCGACAAAATTTAATGCGAGATTAATCGTTAAAATCATAGCCATAATATTAGCTTTTACAGTGGTGGGCTTCAGTGCAAAAAATGCACTTGACGATCTGATTTATATGAACACTCAGACAATGTATGATGACGATTATTTTATTGACGGCATTTTCGTCAGGGAAAGCAGTGATTTTTACCATTCGGAAACCTTCGACTCCTGTATGAGAAACTATCTTTATGACCTGAACAGATATATTTCTTTTTACGGTGACGGCACAAAGGAAAGCTTCGAAAAGCGCAACAAGGAAAACAAGGCAAAATTTGAAACCTACAAGCACAATATGCTGACACAGCTTTATCGGTATATAGTTGAAAATGAGATTTATTCCGAAAGCCTGCTGAGCATTGTTGCTATGGGGGTTATTGATTTAAAGCTTCACGAAAAAGCATTACCCGAAGAAGAATATGAAGAGCTTTATGTTCGTCTCTTTGACACAGATTATCAGTGGGAGCTTTATTCCTTTTGCGAGGATGAAAGCAAATCATATAACAAAACATATTTCGAGGCTAACGCAAAGAAGGCAAAGCCTCTCGGCGGTGAGCTTATAGTAAAGCTGCCTAAGGTTTCAATAAAACAAGACAACTATGAGCTTTCATTTGAAGCCGGCACATATCTTCTCACTGTCAACGAAGACATCATGAATCAGCAGCTTATTGACTGCGGTCTGACAGGCTACTTCGGAACATATGAGGAATATAAAAATGCAATGAAGCAGGATTCCTTCAGAACAGCATATAAAAACATAAACTATGCTGTTACTCTCTCTGACGGCACTGTTGTGACCAATGTGAAAAATCAAGATATTCCCTTTGACCGCTATGAATATTACCTCACAGGCTCACAGGGTGAATATAAATCAAACAAAGGCTCAATTTATTATGATGAGGGCACGAGATTTTATGATAACTACCGTGATTATTATGTGAGAGTTGAACATCACGGCGCAGTATATCCGGATCAGAATGTTATAGTGGCCACCACTCTGCCTGATAATGTTACAATTCCCGAAACGGCAACAACCTACCATACTCAGGAAACAACATTTCCGTCTTCAGCCGACAACAAAACCGATATGAACTACTATGACCTTATGGTTTATTTCAATGATAATGCAGTGTTCCTCGGTGAAAAAAACATTGATGAAATAAAATCAGACCTTCGCTCAGCCGGCACTTTTATGCGCTCTGCTCTGCTGAATCTCAGCCTCGGTCTCGGAATTTATATGATATTGCTCGTTCTTCTCTGCATTCTTTCCGGCAGACGAAGCGGCAAGGATAAGGAAATATATCTTCTTGCAACAGATAAAATCTTCATTGAAATCAAGCTTCTAATAAGTGGCGGACTTATCTTCCTCGCAGGCTTCTGTGCAGTGTTGATTGTCGAGGAATATATTCATATGAACTTTATTCTGTCGCAGATTTCTTACTATATCCTCATTGCTCTTGTTGTTGCCTCGGCAGCCATAGTTACGGAATTTGCCGTAAGCATAACAAAAATCATAAAATCAAAAAGATTCACCAAAAGTCTATTTGTTGTCTGGCTTGTCAAAAAGCCCGTTAAATTTATAATAAAGCTGGTGAAAAAATTCTTTGCCTTGCTTGCTGCACCCATAAAGGCAATGATTGCACTTTACAAGGACATAAAAGAAAAATATACCTACACAAGAAACATAAAGAAAATAGTTGTTATAAAAACAGCTATCCTCGTCGGTCTTAATCTTGTTTCCGCAGTTGTTGGTATGATTGCCCTTCAGTGGTGGGGCGGAGTTGACCATATCGGCGAACTCCTTCTTCTGTTTGTTTTATGCGCTCCCGCACTTTTTGCAGATATATTTGCACTGATGAAGGGTCTGCAGTTTGTGGGCGGAGTTGACAGACTTCTCGAAGTCTTAAGCGCGTACCGCAAAGGCAACCTTGACACCTATATCAACCGTGCGGCACTGCCCGATTATCTTATCCCTGCCGCAGAGGATTTAGAAGAACTGGGCGACGGCATACGCCTTGCAGTTGAAGATGCTGTCAGACAGGAAACCACAAAGACAGAGCTTATCACAAATATTTCTCACGACCTTAAAACTCCCTTGACAAGCATTATCAACTATGTTGAGCTTCTCAGGCACTGCGATATTCAGAATGAAACTGCCCTTTCATATCTTGAGGTACTTGGTGAGAAGAGCGACAGACTTAAATATCTCATTTCAGATTTAGTTGAAGCCTCAAAGGCGGCAACAGGCAATATTGATGTTCATATAGTCGATGTGAGCCTTAAAGAAATTATCGCACAGATAACAGGTGAACAAAGCGATACCTTCGATAAAAAGCAGCTGACTATAGTCTGCGACATACCCGAAAATGACATTATCGTCAGAGCAGACAGCAAGCTCCTTTACAGAGTGCTTGAAAATCTGACGGTGAACATCAACAAGTACGCTATGCCGTCAACGAGAGTTTATATCTCTGCCGAAGAAAAAGAGGGCAAGGGCATTATCACCTTCAAGAATATTTCCGCCGCACCCCTTAATATCACTCCCGATGAGCTTAAGCAGCGTTTCGTCCGCGGTGACGCATCAAGAACGACAGAAGGCAACGGACTTGGTCTGAGCATAGCAGAAAATCTCTGTCTGCTTCAGGGAGGCAAACTTGATATTGACATTGTGGGCGATTTGTTTATTGCCAAGGTTGAGCTTGAGAAGAAATAAAAAAAGGGACACTGCAGATTTGCAGTGTCCTTCATTCTTTGGCAAATAATTAGTGGAGTTCTCCGCAGAAAGCACATTCCTTATCAAGAGTGCCCATGATGCCACCAACAAGGTTGTGAATTAAAGCGATAACTTCCTTAACCTTTGCAAAAAGGCCTGTTACGTCTGATTCGAACTTTTCGATGTTTTCCATTGATAAATACCTCCTGAAATTTTATTTGTTACCTCATTATAATTATTTTTAATTTTTTGTCAAGTAAAAATGTACAAAAAATTAATTAAAGATAAATTTTCAGGTTTTTCCCAAGCATTTCTTCCTCTTTTATGAGCCTTTTAGCAAGACTTACGGCTCTTTCATCGGCGGCAGAGTACTCATTGAGATATTCGCTTAATTGCTTTACGCCCATTGAGCAGCCGTCAAACATCAGGTTTGCTATGGTTTTATCGTTGGGTTTTTCCATCATTTTGAAATTGATTTTCAGCCACGACATTGCCCTCGCCATAGGATTTGGATCCTTGCCGTTTTCGCCCTCACTGTCTAAGATTGCGTGAAGCTCATCACCTATGCTCTGATGCTCACTGAAGCTTTCCTGCAAGAGCTGCATAAGTTCCTGAGACTGCACATTATCCAGCACTTCCTTAATTGAGTTGACGGCAGTTTTTGTGCCTGCATCACATTCTTTGAGAAGTTCGGTGGTATCTTTGTTCATACTTTTGCCTCCTTGTTTATACTGACTGAAGTTTTGGCTGAAACAAAGTGTTATATACAAAATAAAAATGATATAGCATTCCTTTTATTAAAATTAATATTAACTATTGCACAGTTTTTTTCTTTATGTTAAAATTAAAGCACAAAAATTAGAAAAGAGGAAACATTATGTCAGCTATTCTACATCAGATTATCTACAAACTCACAAGCCTTGTAATGTCAGTGGCTATGCTTCTGGGCATAAATCTTGAGCTGCTCAAGGTTGATGACACAAACTGGAACACAAATTACACCTATGTTTTCGTTCACGGCCTTTCAGGCTGGGGACAGTACGACAGCATTTATAAGCTGATGCCCTATTGGGGTATGTTCGGCGGTGACCTTATGGAATATCTCGGCGACAAAGGCTTTAATGTGGCGGCTGCTTCAGTTGCTCCCACAAACAGCGCCTGGGACAGAGCCTGCGAGCTTTATGCACAGCTGACAGGTACTAAGACAGACTATGGCAAGGCTCACAGTGAAAGATGCAATCACGAAAGATACGGCGAGGATTTCACCGGCAGAGCCCTTATCGATTCTTTCAGTGAAGAAGATAAAATCAACCTTTTAGGACACTCCTTCGGCGGTGCAACAGTCAGACTTTTTGCAAGCATAATGGAAGCAGGCAGTGCCGAAGAAATTGCGGCTACACCCGAAGGTGAGCTTTCCGATTACTTCAAGGGCGGCAAAGGAGACTGGATTTATTCTGTAACTGCACTTGCGGCACCCAGCAACGGTACCTCAACCTATAACGTGGGTGAACACGAAGAAAAACCTGAAGAAGTCCCCGAAGAAGAACCTGAAAAGAGCAATCCCATAAAGGATAAGCTCAGCTCGGTAATGAATGAGCTTATGAGCACCTTCACCGGCGGTGAAAAAGACGGCAGAATCGAAAGCGACTACGCTTCATATGATATGTATATAGATAATGCCCTTGAGCTTAACAAGACAATTATCACCTATAAGGATACATATTATTTTGCAATTCCCTGCTCAGCAACAGAAAAGCAGGCAGACGGCACCTATGCACCCATAAAGAGCAAGATGGAATCACTCTTTGTCTCATCCTCAGCAGCTATGGGCGCATACACAGGTGTAACAAAGGGCGGATATGTAATCGACGAAACATGG
Source organism: Acutalibacteraceae bacterium (assembly GCA_045637065.1). Taxonomy (GTDB): domain Bacteria; phylum Bacillota; class Clostridia; order Oscillospirales; family Acutalibacteraceae; genus UBA6857. Next base: position 18,403 of record JAZTYQ010000046.1, on the reverse strand, counting down.
CTTGAAAATGACGGTCTTGTAAATACCGTTTCAGCTATGGCTCCCTCAAGCGCACCCTGGACAGATTATGTTGAAGGAAATGTAAATCCCGGCATCTGGAATGTAATGCCTATTTATCGCGCTGACCATATGTCACTTCAGGGCGGTATGACAAAGATGAATGATGTAAAGGATTTGTATGTTGAGCATCTGAGCATGATTAACAGCTTATGATAATATATATGGTACTGCCTTGGCAGTACCATATATCATATTCGGTGCAGCCGCAATATATCATACTGACACAGTCAGTATATCATATCGCCCGCGGGCGATATATCATTCAAAAAAAATCTGCAAGTCAGAATAATAATCAAAGGAGCAGACTCTGAGTCTGCTCCTTTTTGCATAATTATAAGATAGAAAAAAATCAATGATATATCGCTGACGCGATATGATATAGGGCAAAAGCCCTATGATATATTTGCCGGGGCAAATATGATATATCCTTGTCCTGCAAGGATATGCTGTTAAAGTGAAGCAATAAACTTTCTGAATGCCGCCATACCCTTTTCGTCACGCTTGTAAACACCTGCGTGTTCAAGGCACTTAAGGAAGACCTTGCCTGCCTCATCTTTGATAATGGTATCAGCGTTTTCCTCGGTGAAGGTGTAGTTATCCTTGAAGGAAGCTACCCAGTCAGCGTGCTTTGCAGTGGCTTCATCTGCAGTCAGGTCATCACCTGAAACAAGGCAGTCACAAACCATTTTCAGCTCAGCCTTAAGTCTTGAGGGCAGTACGGCAAGACCCATAACCTCAATAAGACCGATGTTTTCCTTTTTAATGTTGTGCAGCTCCTCGTGAGGATGGTAGACACCGTCGGGATGCTCCTCGGTGCGGATATTGTTGCGAAGAACAAGGTCAAGCTCATATTTGTCGCCGCGTTTTCTTGCAATAGGTGTTATGGTGTTGTGGGGTGTACCCTTAGTCTCGGCAAAAATGAAGGCATCTTCATCAGTGTAAGCTCGCCACTTTGTGAGGATTTTATCGCCCAACTCAACAAGACGGTCTGTGTCTGTGCTGCTGAGTCTGATAACTGACATAGGCCATTTGACTATGCCGACACTTACATCCTCGAAGCCATCTACTGTGAAGTACTCTTCACAAGGTGCCTTCGCCATGGCAAATTCATAGTTGCCGCCCTGGAAATGCTCGTGAGAGAGAATTGAGCCGCCAACGATAGGAAGGTCAGCATTTGAGCCAACAAAATAATGGGGGAAGAGCTTGACAAAATCAAAGAGCTTTTTGAAAGCACCCTTGTCAATTACCATAGGTGTGTGCTGTGAGTTGAAAACAATGCAGTGTTCATTATAGTAAACATAGGGTGAATACTGGAAGCCCCACTTTCCGCCGTCAATCTGAATGGGGATGATTCTGTGGTTCTGTCTTGCAGGGTGATTGCCTCTGCCGGCATAGCCTTCATTTTCAATACAGAGCATACATTTGGGATATGCACTCTGGGGTGCATTCTTTGCAGCTTCAATAGCCTTGGGATCCTTTTCGGGCTTGGAAAGATTTACGGTGATATCAATTACGCCGTAGTCTGTGTCCGTTGTCCATTTGAGATCCTTGGTAATGCGGTAGCGTCTTATGTAGTCTGTGTCTCTGCTGAGCTTGTAGTAATATTCTGTTGCTTCCTTGGGTGAAGTCTTATAAATTGAATAGAACTTATTTATTACTTCACTGGGTCTTGGCACCAATGCACTCATAAGCTTGGTATCGAATAAATCCCTGTCAGTGATATTGTCGTCAATAAGACCCTTTTCCACTGCATAGCTCAGAAGCTCTGAAAGTATTTCTTCAAGGTCGGCGCCTGTACACTTATCTTCACTTTCTTTGTACTCGTCAATGTGCAAAATCTCAAGTATGCGGTTTCTTGCATAAATTTCATCTGCCTTGGAAATAAGCTCTGTTGCAAGGCCATAATTAACAAGTTTCTTTACACTGCTGCTTATCATAATCTTTCTCCTTTTGTTAAAAATCTTACCATATAATAATACAACAAATCAGACTTAAAAATCAAGATGTAAGGATATTTTTGCTTCGCAAATTAATAACGGCACCGCTTTCGCAGTGCCGTATTGTTTATGCTTTAAATCTTAGTATGTAATTGTGTAATCGTGCTCGAAGGTCATACCAACTTCTGCATGGAGTGATACCATAAGTTTAGCTTCAACTCTGAGAAGGATGGGGAGTGTGTAGTTTGACCATGTGGTGTGGCCTGTTGCCTTGTCAATCTTGCACTTGATTACAGCATCATAATATTCTGATGAGAAGCTCTGAACAACGAAGCCTGCTGCGTTCATAACATCTTCAGACTTGATTGTTGAGAAAGCTGCTGCTGCGCCTGTGCCTGCAGCGGGGTCTGTTGATGTGTTGAGCTTAATCATGATTTCATATTCACTGCCGTTATCTGTGCAGGTAGCTTCAGCAACGTCAGCTTCTGTGAGCTTACTTGCCCAGGGCTGCTCTGCTACGGGGTATGAAGCAACGATATCAGCGTTTGTTGCATATTCAACGGGAGTTTCGTTCTTTTTAAGGAAGCTTGAGATAAGGCCTGAACCGATTGACTGAAGAGCTGAGGGAAGAATGAGCTTTTCTTCGTTGTGACGAAGGTCTTCGTAGTTTCTTACAACCTTTGTTGCATCTGTCTTAACCTTGTCTGCACTTTCGTTGAAGTAAGCAATGATTTCAGCCTTTGTCTGGGGAGCGCCTGTTGAGGGAGCATCTGTAGGAGCCTGTGTGGGAGCAGTTGTGTCACCACCTGAGGGAGCATCTGTGGGAGCCTGTGTAGGAGCTGTTGTGGGAGCAGTTGTAGGAGCTGTTGTGGGAGCTGTTGTAGGTGCAGTTGTTGTAACCTCTGCATCAACGTCTGCGCTTGTTGTCTTAATATTCATAAGAGAACCGAGAATGTTACCTGTTGAGAACAGAAAGACGATAACAAGAGCAATTGCAAGGCCCTTCATAACATCATCTTTAAGGAAGCTCCATGAGTTATTTGAATTGTTTTCCATGACTTGATTTCCTTTCCTTTTTGCGCCAAGATATATGAACGCATAATTTTTTATCATTATAGTACATTTTATTCCATTCTTCAAGTATTAAAATATAAATATTTCAGATTTTTTTAAGTTTTTTTAAAGATATTTTTTGTGAAAGAGTCAAGCAAAAGGTTTTTTCAAGAAATTCAGCTTATATATGGTAAAAATCTTAATAATGTGCTATAATAATTTATTATGTATAATAACTGTGAAAGGATACAGTGTATATAATGAAAAAGCTAAACAGAATTCCCGCTATCGGGAAATGGCATAAAATAATCTGGTGGGCTTGCAGAGGGCTTCTCTTTATATGGGGTGTGTGGGGTATGCTTCACGGCTACACCTCAGAGCTTGTGCAGGCAACCTTCGCAATTATCTTCACCCACTTGTGGGATATGTTCCAGCTTTTCGGCGGCAGGAGCTTTATAACAAAAATGCCTGCCTATATGCAGACGCTGCTGAATGTTTTCATTTGCTTCGGCTGTGTTGTAGGCACAACTCTCAACACCCGCACCGACTTCACGGGCGTTGATATCCCTGAGCATATTTTTGCAGGGTACCTTGCCTGCACGGGTGCCTATGTGCTTTCAGAGATAATGCAGGGTGACAAGCAGCCTATTAAGATTTCCGTTCAGGCACTGTTTTCTCTCGGCTTTGCTGTTTCCATACTTGTAGGCTGGGAGTATTATGAATTCACTATGGACAGGCTTTACGGCTTTATCATGCAGCACGGTCAGGTGCCTTACAGTCACGGCCTGACGGACACAATGGCAGACCTTATGCTTGGTACGGGCGGCGCACTGGCAGCTATGTTTATTGAAGCCTTCCGCAGAGTAGGTATCATCGGCGGAAAAGACCGCCACGAAAAGCGTGCGGCATATCTTGCTCAGCGTGCCGAAGTCAAAAAAGAAAAAATGCGTTTAAAGGCTCTTGAGGAGCAGTCAGGAGAGACAAAATGAAACTTTCCGAAATATTAAAAGGTCTTGACTACACTGCGGAGAATTTCTGCGATGTGGAAATAAAAGATATAGCCTACGATTCAAGAAAAAGCGGTGAGGGCATACTTTTCGTGTGCCTTGTGGGTGCTTTCACAGACGGACACAAATATGCCATGAGCGCATACGAAAAAGGCAGCAGAGTTTTTCTCTGTGAAAAAAAGGTTGTGCTTCCAGACGATGCACTTGTTATCATAACTGAAAACACCCGAAGCGCCCTTGCAAAGATAAGCTGCAATTTCTTCAGCAACCCCTCTGAGGAGCTATGTGTTATCGGCATCACCGGCACAAAAGGAAAAACCACCTCGGCACACCTTGTGAAGTTTGCTCTTGAAGCAGGCGGTATAAAAACGGGCATAATCGGCACTGTAGGTGCATTTTATGGCGACACTCAGCTGCCCACTGTCAACACTACTCCCGAAAGCTATGAGCTGCAGAAAATGCTGCGTCAGATGGTTGAGGGAGGCTGCAAGGCAGTTGCCATGGAGGTTTCATCCCTTGGTCTTAAGCATCACCGTGTTGAGGGCATACACTTTGGCTACGGCGTGTTTATAAATCTTTATCCCGATCATATAGGTACAAACGAGCATGACAGCTTCGAGGAATACGCCTACTGGAAAACTCAGCTTTTTCCTATGTGTGACAAGGCTATCATAAACATTGACGACCCATTCAGTGAGGAAGTGCTGAAATACTGTAAGGGCGAAGTCATCACCTACGGATATGACAACAATGCAGACTATGTGCTGGAAAACGCCGAAAAGAAAAAAGACGGCAACCTGCTTGCGGTTGCTTTCGATATGAAGTCCAAGGGCAAGGACAAAAGCTTCACTATTGCAATGCCCGGTGAGTTTAACGCCCATAATGCTCTTATTGCAGTGGCGCTTGCAGAAAGCTTCGGTGTAAAGGATAATGATATCGCTAAGGGCCTCAGAGATGTTTTCGTCAGAGGCAGAGGCGAGCTGGTACGCGAAAGCGAGGATGTGACAGTTATCATCGACTATGCCCACAACGGCATAAGCCTCAAAAGTATAATCGATACTGCCAGGGAATATGAGCATAATAAAATCATAACCCTTTTCGGCAGTGTTGGCGGCAGAACGGAATGTCGCCGTGAAGAGCTTGGTACGGTTTCAGGTCATATGAGTGATTTCACCGTCATAACAAGCGACGACCCTGATTTTGAAGACCCCCGCAGTATTTGTGAGGAAATTGCATCCTACTGCAAAAAGGCAGGCGGTGAATATGTGATTATCCCCGACAGAGCCGAGGCTGTGGGCTTCGCAGTGAAAAGAGCAGAAAAAGGTGACATTCTTATCCTTGCCGGTAAGGGTCATGAGCAATATATGAAAATCAAGGGCGAAAAAGTACCCTTCAACGAAAAGGCAGAGGTACTCAGAGCATTGAAAGAAAAGAAAGAAGGTATATAAATGTATACATTCAGAGTTGAAACCGACTTAAAGGCATATGATAAATTTATAGAGGAAAACGGCGGACAGTACATTCAGTGCAGTGCATGGCAGAATGTAAAAACCACCTGGAAATGCACATACTACTGCGGCTTCGAGGGTGAAAAGAGAGTGCTTGCCGTGCTTATAATGGAGCGTTCACTCCCCGTTGCAGGCAAAATCTGGTACGCCTCGGGCGGTGCAGTCTGTGACTACGGTAACAGAGAGCTTCTCAGCGAGTTCACCGATTTTATGAAGACTGAAATGAAAAAAGGCGGCGCTACCTGTCTTATTATGGACCCGCCCATATCCCTTCGTATCAACGGCGAAGACAAGGATGAGGGACACAGAATGCACAAGGTATTCACAGATATGGGCTATGAGCTGAATCCCTCAATTGAAAATTACACCTACAAGCAGCCCGTACAGCTTTTCATCCCTCTTTATGAGGGCGACGTGCAGCTCACTGCCGATAAAATTCTCAAAAAGTGCGATAAGGGTGTCAGATACAGCATACGTATAGGCGAACAGCGCGGTCTTGTTGCTGAAAGCTATACATATGAGGATATAGAGAAAAACCCTGCCCTCATGGATGACTTTATGGCAGTTATGCGTGACACAAGCGAAAGAGACAGCTTCGTTGAAAGAAACGGTGATTACTGCACAAAGCTTCTTCGTGAATTCAGAGACAACAGCGACCTGAAGCTGGTTTATTACGATAAGGATATTGACGAAAAGCTCCAGACAGAACGCCTCGAAAAGAAAGAAAAGGCACTCGCTGAGCTTGCTACTGCCCACGAAAAGAAGGCAAGACAGCTCAGAGAAATCATTGACAGCGTCGACAAGCAGACAGAGCATTATGAAAAGAGAATGGCTGAGGCTGAGGAGTTCACAAAGGACCGACGCATATGTGTTGCAGGCGGCCTTTCAATTTATTATGCAGGCATGGGCTCATGTCTTTTCGGCGGAACGAGAAACGTTATAAGAAACAACACCCGTTCAAGCCACTATCTCAACTATCTCAGACTTTGCGAAAGCATAAAACGTGGCTGCAGTGTGCATGACCTTGGCTATGTTATAGTCAAAACTCCCGAGCTTCAGGATGACGGCACCCTTGGTGAGCTTATCCCTCAGGATAACTTCAAGGGAATTTACGATTTCAAAAAGAGCTTTTCCGCAGACTATCACGAGTTTATAGGTGAATATATTCTTGTGGGCAACGCACTGAAATATTATTCCTATGCAAAGCTGATGCCTACAGCAAAGAAAGCAAAGATAAAAGCAATAAAAATGCTCAGAAGATAACAATACAGAGCCGACCGAAGTCGGCTCTGTTTCTTTTTATATTTACTTATACTTCTCTGCCTGAAGATTAAACATATAAGCATAGGTACCGTTCATTTTAAGCAGCTCCTCGTGGCTGCCGCTTTCTATTATCTCGCCCTTTTCCATTACATAAATTCTGTCTGCACCCACAGTGGTGGAAAGTCTGTGAGAGATAAATATAACAGTCTTATGCTTTGCGGCTTCAATCATAGCCTGATTGAGATTGTATTCGGCTATGGGGTCAAGGTTTGCCGAGGGTTCGTCAAGAATGACATAGGGACAATTTTTATAGAACGCTCTGGCAATAGCAATTTTCTGACTTTCACCGCCGGAAAGCATTCTGCCCTCATCGTCAAACTCGCGGAGCATTTCCGTATCTACGCCGTGCTTCAGCTTTTTGTTAAAACCGCTGTTGCGAAGCGCCTGCTCTACTCGTTTTTCTTCGCCGTCATCTGACAGAGCAACATTTTCTCTTGCCGTACAGGCGAAAAGCTGAAAGTCCTGAAAAACTGCTGCAAAGCGGTCACGATGAGATGTAGTGGTGAAATCTCTTATATCCTCACCGTCAATGAGAATTGCACCCTCACTCACATCATAAAGGCGCATAAGCAGATTTGTAAGGGTTGTCTTGCCTGCACCGTTATAGCCTACCAGAGCAATTTTTTCATAGGGCCTTATAGTGAGGTTTATGTTTTTCAGTGTCGGCTCACTGTTACCGGGATATGTGAAGCTCATATCCTTCACAGAGATTTCCTTAGGCTCAGTTACTGCAGCGGTTTTTTCACCGTCTTTTATTTTGAAGTCGCAGGCTAAAAATTCGCGGTACTTCTCAATCATTTTGCCTCTTTCGGAGAAGACTGCAACTGCCCACACCGTAAGGAAATTAATTGACATTGCAATTGATGAGGCACCGTTGAAGGCGGCAACGAAATCGCCTGCCGACAGAGTTTCTTTCACGAGTACACAATAGCCGAGATAAAGAGGCAGCACAAACATAAAGCCGAGACTCTGCACGCCCGCCTCCTGCAGAAATGACACTGCAGAAATTTTCTTCCAATACCTTTTCTGATTTGCTATAACATCGTCAGCCGCATCGTTATATCTTGCCATAAGCAGAGGGTGAATGTTATTCATACGCACTTCCTTGGCATAGTCCTGCAGATAGAAAATTCTCTGGAAGTAGTCGCTTCGTCTGTGGTACTCTGTGTTATCTCTGCGCCTTGCCATCTGCAAATCGCCTCTTTTGTTGCTCAGAGGCAGAAAGACACCGATAAATATGAGAATGATAAGAAGACAAACAGGGTCAATTGTCAGCAGTACACCTGCAATAGTGAAAAAGGAAATGAGGTTACCCACATAGTTTCTCACAAGACCGAGAAGGTTTGTTATGTTGTCTGATGAGGACTCAATTGTAAGAATGAAGCTGTTATAGAATTCGGGATTGTCATAGCTTTCAAGGTCAAGCTGTCTTGCTTTTTCATAGAGAATGCTGTTAAGTCCGTAATAAACCTTTTCCTTTGCCATATTCCAGAAAAACTCCTGAAAAATCCAGGCAAAAAGCTTGCTGAAAACAAGTACTGCAGCAATTATGGCAACGGCATAGAAAATGCGCTTGACATTTTCGCCCTCAGTCACAACATCAATTATATATTTAAGACCCACAACGCTGACAAGTCTTGTGGGCAGTGTTGTGAGAATGCCCATTATAAATTCACCTATAACAAGAGTGGGTGAAATCTTAAAGAGCAGTCGGATGAAGAAAAATATATTAGAAAAGGTGGAGTGGTGCTTTTTATTTTCAGTCATTGTCACTTGCCTCCTTTTCACCGTTGTAGCTTGAAGCCTGCAGAGTAAACATCTCTTTGTATTTACCCTCACATTCCATAAGCTCTCTGTGGCTTCCCTGCTGCAGAATTTTTCCTTCGCCTATAACTACTATTCTGTCTGAAAGCACTGCACTTGACAAACGGTGTGAAATATACATAACCGTTTTATCTTTTGTAACGTCAATAAGGTTTTCATACATTTTATATTCTGCTATAGGGTCAAGGGCAGAGGAAGGCTCGTCAAGAACTGCAAACTGAAAGTCCTTTGCAAAAAGTCTTGCCGCAGAAACCTTCTGATTTTCACCGCCTGAAAGTCCTGCACCGTTTTTGTCAAACTCCTTTGTCAGTACGGTGTCGCCGCCCTTTTCAAAGGCTGAGATTTTTTCCCATATGCCGCTTCTCTTAAGCGCGTCCTCAGCCCGGGCTTTTTCTTCATCGGTGCATTCGTGACAGATAACATTTTCATAAACGGAAACTGCAAAGTTTTTATAGTCCTGGAAAACTGCACCGAAAATATTGCGGTAAGCATTCAGGTCATATTCCTTGATGTTGATGCCGTTATAAAGAATTTCACCTTCCGTCACATCATAGAAACGAAGCAGAAGCTTAACGAGAGTGGATTTACCCGCACCGTTTACGCCAACGAGGGCAAGGGTTTCACCCTTGTTAATTTTAAAAGAAATATCCTTAAGGGCATATTTTTCTGCCGAAGGGTACCTGAAGCTCACATTTCTGAAATCAAGGCTTTCAAGGTCTCCGGGAGCTTTTTCTCCCGAAGTGATTTTCGGTTCATATTCGAAAAATTCTCTGAGATTCTGAAAATAAAGAGCCATGCTCACAAGGCTGTCAAAGTTTCTTGCAATATTCAGTGTAGATTCCCTGACAGCATTAATTGCTGAGAGAACAACGGAAAAGCCTGAAACAGTCAGAGCGTTTGTATAGACAAACTGATATGTGGCAAAGGCATAGGTGCCGATAATGGGAATGAACTCGCTGAAAAGTGAGCTGACAGTGCTGTAAATAAAGAGCTTTACACCGTAGCTTCTGAGTATTTCAATATTGCCGTCAATGGCACCTTTGAAGCGGTGCATAAGTACGGCAAAAATATTTGATGTGCGCATATCCTTGGAAAAATCCTTGAGGAAAACAGTGCGCTGTATGTATGCCTTTATTCTGTTGTTTTTTGTCATTTCCATATCACGCTTATAAACCAGCTTGCTCTTTGCAGTTTCGATAATAAAAACAAAAACAACGGGCAGAAGAAACAGAAGATAGGTGGGGTTAATGGTAGTCACTGTGCCTATAACAAGCCCGAGAGATACTATGCAGGTTATTATGCTTGCAACTGCGTGACAGACAAAGTCGAAATATGACCAGGCAAGGACATTTGTAGCTCTCTGATATTTGTCATAAAACTCGGGGCTTTCGTAACATTCCACATCCAGGGTTATAGCCTTGTTGAAGATTTTGTTGTTGAGCACCTTAAGTACGTTTTTCGTTGAGGCACTGACAATGTAGTGTGAGCCCCAGCTTACGGCAAGAAGTGTAAGGGAAAGAACAAGGAATGTTACAAGAGTAGAAAAATAGCTTTCAAAGCTGCTGCCCTTGTCGAGTACGCCCAGAAGCACCTTGAGAAAAAGTATGTTCTGAACAAACAAAGTGAAAATATTAGCTGCAAAGCCGTTTATAATGTAACCTATAAGCAGTCTCTTATCACACTGCCACACAAGTCTGAGGGCATAAATAATATTTTTAAAAACAGGGACTTTCACATTTGGATCCCTTGGCGGTCGCCACATAATAATCACCTACCTGAATTGGCGAATTTAATCCGCCGGAGATGTTCCGACGGAGAAAAAAGATTTTTATTTATAAAAAATCAGTTTCAATCAGCATGTCGGGGCAGAAAAATTCTTGTTGTCTTCATAGTAACGGTATGTCCATAATGTCATTTTATTCTGTCTTTCTGTCAACTGAATTTTTATTTGCTGTTTACCATTTCGGTGTACATATCACAGATTTCGTTAACCTCGCCGTGAGCCACAACCTGACCCTTGGTGAGAATTATAGCTTTATTACAAAGCTTCTTTACTCTGTCGGTGCTGTGAGAAACAAAAAGCACCGTAACACCGTCGTCCATCATATCAAGAATTCTCTGCTCGCTCTTTTCTTTGAAGGCAGCATCGCCTACGCTGAGAACCTCGTCGAGAATAAGCACGTCGGGCTTGACGGCTGTTGCAATTGCAAAGCCAAGTCTTGACTTCATACCCGATGAATAGCTTTTAAGGGGGGCATTGATAAATTCCTCAAGCTCGGAAAACTCAACTATCTCGTCGAATTTTTCGTCAATGAACTTTCTTGAAAATCCCATTGTGGTGCCGTAAAGATAGATGTTTTCCTTGCCCGAGTAGTTGGGGTCGAAGCCTGCACCAAGCTCAAGCATCGGAGCAACGGTACCCACAACCTTACAAGAACCCATTGTGGGCTTGAGTACCCCGGCAATTGTTTTAAGCAGGGTGCTTTTACCTGCGCCGTTAAAGCCCATAACACCTACGCGGTCACCCTTTTCAACCTTGAAGGAAACATCCTTCAGCGCCCAGAATTCGGTATAGGTGAGCTTTCTTGTGAGCAGTCTGATGAAATATTCTTTTACACTGTCAACTCTTTCACGGTTAAGACGGAAAAGCATGCTGACATGATTTACTTCAATTGCATATTCTTTCAAAAAATCAGCCGCCTTTCTTAAATGTGAAGAATGAACTTATCCTGCAGCTTATAGAAAAGAGCAGTGCCCACAAGGAGTATAACTATAGCAAAGCCGCTGCAGTAAGCCAGCGCAAACGGGTCAAAGTATGCGGCAAAATCTGCGCTGTGAAGCACCGCCGCACGGAACATATCAATTATTCCGCAAAGGGGGTTGAGCCTCAGAATCATAGCCTGCCATGAGCCTTCGCTGAAGCCCAGCTTATCTATGGTATAAACAATGGGTGTAACATAGAAAAGCAGCATTGTAAAAACATCATAAAGATTTTCTATATCCTTGAAGAAAACATCAAGGGTTGCAAGAAACATACCGATGCCAAGACACATAACAAAGAGAATTATTATGGGTACCACTGCAAAGGCAACATAAGGTGTTATAGGGATAGGGTCTTTGCCTGCAATATTGAAGAAAATTATAACCAGTACCAGCACTGAAAGAGATATAAGGAAGGTCACAAATGTAGAAAGCACAACTGAAAGAGGATAGATATATTTCGGCACATAGACCTTCTTAATAATTGAGGCACTGCCCCTTATTGACTTCATTGCCTTTTTTGTGCTGTGGGTGAAAAATTCATAGAGCAGTCTGCCTGCAAGCAGATAAACGGGATAGTTCACAACCTCTTTTGAATCTCTGCCGAAAAGGTTGCTGAAAACAACGGTGAGAACTATCATTGTAAGAAGAGGCTGCAGAAAGGTCCAGAAAACACCGAGAACGGAATTTCTGTATTGCAGCTTTATTTTCTTTATAACAAGCTCACGCAAAAGGTGGCGGTATTTCATAAACTTATCGGTATAAACTCCGACTGCTTTAACCTTCAGTGACAAGCTCTGCACCTCCTAAAACTCATAGATAAAATTATTATATCACGCTTTTTCCTTTTTTACAATGGTCTAAAACCGCCCTTTCACAAGAAAGGACGGTTTTTCTGGAGCTGGAAACGTGACTCGAACACGCGACCTGCGCATTACGAATGCGCTGCTCTACCAACTGAGCTATTCCAGCAGATGTGAATATTATTATACTCAAAAGGGCTTTCATAATCAATAGTTTTAGGAAAATATTTTTTTGCCTGAAGGGCTGATTTTTTTTGTCAGTTTGTGATATCATTATACTATAATGAATATGGAGGTAATTTTTATGAACATATGGCATGACATTGGCGCTGACAGAATATCAACCACCTGCTTTGATGCTGTTATTGAAATCAGCAAGGGCAGTAAGATGAAATATGAATTTGATAAGAAGACAGGTCTTCTGCGTCTTGACAGGGTTCTTCACACATCAACGCACTATCCTGCAAACTATGGTTTTATACCTCTGACATTTGCTGCTGACGATGACCCACTTGATGTGCTTGTGCTTTGCTCTGAGAGAATTGACCCTCTTGTGCTTGCGGAGTGCTATCCCATAGGTGTAATCACCATGCTTGACGGCGGCGCTGCCGATGATAAAATTATTGCAATTCATGCAGGTGACCCAACATATAACGGCTACACGGATATATCACAGCTTCCCAAGCACATTTTTGATGAAATGACCCATTTCTTTTCTGTTTATAAAACCCTTGAAAACAAAACAACGGTTATAGATGAAGCCAAGGGCAGAGAAGAAGCAATAAGAATTATTGCTGAAGCTATAGAGCGATATAAAGAATACTACGGCAAATATAAATTTATGTAAGAATTAAGTTGAGCAGGTCACAGATTTTGTGGCTTGCTTTTTTATTTAAAGTGCGGTGCGGGTTAATATTCCCATGAGGTGTGAATATAAATGTATAGAGGGTAAATTTCGGGGCTTTTAAGTCTGCTTTAGGCAGAGGGTATATACTACAGATGGAAAAGGAGGTAAATTTTCCATGAAAAAGGCTAAAACTGTACTTGTTTGTATAACACCGCAGGAGTCTTCAAAGCAGCTTGTGAAAGCAGGTAAAGCAATTGCCGTAAAACACGACGCAGAATTGGAAGTAATATCAGTCCTGCCCTTTGAGCAGGGGGAATATAAAATCAAACCGGATATATTGGAAAACCTATGGCAGACAGCTAAAAACAACGGCGGAGAAATGGCGATTTATTTCAGTGACGATCCCATTCTTACGGTCAGCGCCCATACTGCAAAAAGAAAGCCTATTACTCTTGTAACCGGTTTTCCCGGTGAAAACAGCAATAACTTTATAAGCACCATTCATCTGATTTTGCCGGATGTGCCTATAAGTATGGCAGCTACTGACGGCATCGTTTATAACATTCTGCCTCAGGAAACAATGCCCGTAGTTTCATAACCAAAAAACGCACCCGATTTAGTCGGGTGCGTTTATCATTATTAAATATTATTTGTTATTAACAACATCCTCAAATGTTGTTATGATATGTGAAGCGGTGTTCTTGCCAAGAGAAACAAACTCGATGCTCTTGCTGTCTTCGTGAAGCATTGACATATAGTCATTGTCGGGTACGATATAGCCTATCTGGTCATTGGCAAGGCCTATAACATGAAGGTCTCTGTCGCTGCCTGAAGCAGTTACGATTTCCTGCATTGAGGGGTACTGCCAGTCTTCGCCTGACCATGAGTAGTCAGCGCCCAGGCAACCGCCGTATACAAGCTCGGGAGCAATCTCACCGGGTATAATAGCAAAGGCAAGGTCGTCGCCCATTTCCATATAACCGATTTCGGTGAGGATGAAGTAGTCGGTCTTCTGAATTCTGATAATGTTCTCAAATAGACTTGCTTTACCTGCAAGCATAAGAATTGAGTTTGTAAGGGGAACAAGAGTTTCTTTATATCTGATATTGAGAAGGGGAGTTACCTCTGTTTCTTCAGTGATTGCAATTAAATCTCTTGCAATTGACTTGCCGTAGCCCACAGTGTTTTCGATGCTGACCTCGTTGGGTGTGTAATCAATAACTGTGGTTTCGTCCTTTTCCTGAGTGTTGGACTGCTCTGCGCCCATAACGAAAAGTACGTTTGCACCGTGAGCATTGATTTCCTGCTCTGCATAGTAGGGATAGTCACCTGTTACAAGAGTGCCTGATGCGCCGTTGCCTACGCAGTGAATCTGTGAAGAAACAATCCAGGTTTCCTTTGAGCCGTCATCGGGTACAAAACGGAAACGGTTGAAGTTGGGGTCATTTATATAGGGCTGACGCTTGTCGTAGATATATTTTTGTGCATCTGCGGTGCCGTAGAAAAGATCGCCCTCTGTCATATCAGCAAAGGCTGCTTTGATTGAGTCAACAGTTTTGTTGAAGAGGTTTTCCATGTATTCATCATTTTTGCCGTTTTCTGTTTCAATGCCGAAAAAGGTGCGTGCAGGGTTGAGAAATACCATACGGAAAATGTTGCCGTTCATACCGAAGGTGTCAATTGCGCTGTGCTGATGAAGAACGGAAATGGTGATGGAGTTGATGCCGTTTTCCTTTGACCAGTCGGTGAGACGTGTTCTGATTTCGCGCACATCTGCAAGCGAAAGACCGTAGGAGTCAAGAGCAGTGAAAACTGCAGTGCCTCTGCCTGTTGAATCGTTGAGTGCAACTGTTCTTACGAGAAGGTCATCTTCAACGCTTGTGGCAAGCTTGCCGTCGATGCCGATTGAGCCTGCAACATAATATTTGCCGATAACATCTTCTTTGTTTTCGGGCAGAAGGCTTCTTGAGTCATAGCCCAGTGACCAGGTGGTGCCTGCCTGAGTTTTGTCGAGAAACTCAGTGGTGCCTTCCATAAAGCCGGGGACATCTTCTTTGTCAAACCAATATCTCGGAGTAGGGATGAAGCTTGCAATTGCTTTGATAAGAGCGTTGGCAGCAATATCGAGAGCATCGAAGAAAACGCGCTCAGCTTTGTTTGCGACAAAAAGGTCACGGGCATTTACCTGAGTGCCTACAGAAGCGAACGCTGAAAATGTCATAGCAAAAACAAGGAGTACCGCTATGAGGGGAGTAAGTACTTTTTTAAGGAATTTCATAAATAATTCTCCTTTTCATTTAATATACAGTTAAATTCTATCACAAAGATTTTTCATCGTCAACAGAAATATAAAATATAACTGTTAGGCTTATTGCATAATTTCAGGGCGTTTAAATGTACACTTTGACGAATTTATTTTTTCAGGTTGCATTTGACTGATTTAAAAGCTATAATATAGATTGCTGAATGACAGCAATTTTTTCAAAAGAAAGGAGCTTTTGACATGGCAAAACAACAGAATGTTCAGAAGCTGAATGTGCCAAAGACCATACTTACAGGTTTCGGTTTCCTGGCAACATCAATCGCATGGGCAATTTATGACCCCTATATTACAAAAATTCTCAACAAGATACTTTCAGAAAGTGACCTGGTTACAAACCTCAGTGCCAAGCTTGCAAGTGCTATTCCCTGGATAGGCGAGTTTGCAGAGGCTCAGGGTCAGAGTACAATTACCGCATCAGGCGGCTTCTCACTGGTCCCCCTTTTCATCGGTATCATTATGACCTTCGATAACATCTTCGGTGTTATTTTCCAGCCCACCTTCGGTAAGCTTTCAGATAATTGCCATTCAAAGCTCGGTAAGCGCCGTCCTTTCATTGTTACCTGCGCTCCGATTTCGGCTCTTCTTTTTGCTCTTATTCCTGTTGTTGCGCTTAACACAAGCGGCGCACTCCAGCTTCCTCTTACAATGCTGGTTGTTATTCTCTTTGTTTTCTCAATGTCACTGTGGAGAGCCCCTGTTGTTGCTCTTATGCCTGACCTTACTCCTCCGGAGCTTCGCAGTGAAGGTAATGCAATCATCAACCTTATGGGTGGTATCGGTTCAGCTGTAGGTATGGTTGCAGGCACAATAGGTATTGCGCTTTGTACTCTTTTTGCAGGCTACAGCAAGGCAGAAATCAAGGCTGACGAAACAGTTTCATTCCCCTACGTTTTTATCGTAGGTTCACTTGTTATGATCATCGGTATGCTCGTGCTTCTCTTCTTTGTTAAGGAAGAAGATACAAGCATCCGCATCAAGGGCGATGCTAATCAGTATGCAGACCAGAAGGCACTCAAAAAAGCTCAGAAGGAAGCTGCAAAGCAGAAAAAAGCTGAACTTAAGGCTATCAAGCTCTCAAAGGGTGAAAGAAAGAGTCTTGCATTTATGCTCGGTACACTCTTCTTCCTTTTCTGCGCATCAAATGCAATTACAACTTTCTTCTCACTCTTCGCTCAGGAAATCCTTCATATGATTACCTCCGAGGCAACTTTCATAATGCTTATCTTTGCAGTTTGCTCCGGTGTTGCAGCTATTCCTGCAGGTAAGATGGGTTCAAAAGTCGGCAGAAAGAAGACTATCGTTGCAGGTCTTGCAGTATTCCTTGTAGCATTTATCGTTTTCTTCGGCGTATTCGTAGGTATGCTCGGTGCAAAGAATCTTTCAATCAATGATTACATTTCAGTCAACAACGCTTACATCGCAATTGACGAAAACATCAACAACTATAATGCAGAACTCAGCACAAAGGCTCAGCTCGAAAACAAAACCCTTGACGAAAAAGAAGTTCTTACCATTGAAGGCTACCTTGCTTACAAGAGCGGTAATGCCATTGAGGGTACAGAGGCTTATTATGAGATTTACGATGCAAGCCTTGTAGAAACTCTCGGCGAAGGCATATATGATGACATTATCAAGGTGTCAAATGAAATCCTCGAAACTGAAACGGATTCATTTGAAGTTGCACTTGATGCAATTGTTGCTACTGTTGACAGCGTAACTGCAATTCTTCGTGTACTCATTTATCCCGTTCTTATTCTCGGCGGTGCTGCCAATATGTTCATCACCGTTAACACTCTTCCCCTTGTTCTTGAAATCGGCGGTGTTGAAAAGGTGGGTACATTCACAGGTTACTACTACACAGCAACCTTCTCAGCACAGATTGCTTCTCCCATTGTTTACGGCTTTATAAGAATGTTTGCAGGCACATATATGTCGCTGTTCTATTACAGCCCCATAATGTTCGGTCTGGCTATAATCCTGCTTGTGTTCGTTAAACACGGCGAGGCAATTCCTCAGGACGTAATTAAAAAAATAGAAGATGAAAATAACGATTGATTTTAATAGAAAAGCTGTCGCTGAGGCGGCAGCTTTTTAAATGCAAAATGCCGGGTAGTTTCGCTCCGATTATATCCGTATCAGATATGTACAATGTGCGAAGCTGTTCCCGCCAAATTAAAAGGTGAAATTATGCGCAACTATCAGAAAGAGCTTGATAAGCTTATTGAGAATATTCCTAAGGGTCAGGTGCCGTCGCTTCTTTTGCACGCCTGTTGCGCTCCCTGCAGCAGCTACTGCCTCGAGTACCTCTCAAATTATTTCAGGATAACCTTATACTATTATAATCCTAATATTTACCCTGAAAGCGAATACTCTCTGCGTACCGATGAGGCAAGAAGGCTTATCTCGGAAATGAATTTTAAAAATGAGGTAACTTTCCTTGAGGGAAAGTTTGATCCTAAGGAGTTTTATGACTGTGTCAGGGGTCTCGAAAAAGAGAAAGAGGGCGGTGAACGCTGTTTTAAATGTTACCGTCTGCGCCTTGAAAACACGGCGAAACTTGCAAAGGAAATGTATTTTGATTATTTCACAACAACGCTTTCAATAAGTCCTCTCAAGCGTGCCGACAAGATAAACGAAATCGGTGAGGAGGTTGCGGAGACTTATGGAGTGAAGCATCTGCCGTCTGACTTCAAAAAGAAGAATGGCTACAAGCGTTCAACGGAGTTATCGAAAGAATACGGGCTTTACAGGCAGGATTATTGCGGTTGTGTTTACTCGGTGAGAGATTGAGAAAACATCAGCGCGTTTTTGATTCTTTTTCCGCGCCAGGAAAAAGAATGCCTGTCCGGCGAGGACGATAAAAATTCAAAATGCTCAAAATTTTGGTCGCGGTGAAACTGCGACCTTTTTTAATATGTGAAGAGAGGGATGTGTTGAGGGAATGTTGGTGCTTCTTGG
>JAZTYQ010000045.1:0-22755 GCA_045637065.1 Acutalibacteraceae bacterium | reverse complement strand
TTTTTGACTACATAAAATCAATTTCACGTCCTGTTAAATTCAGGCGTCAATACAACTCATGGTATGACCATATGCTTAACATTACCCGTGAAAATGTTTACGGCTCATTCCTTGAAATTGAAAAGGCTCTTACAAAAACAGCTGAAAAGCCCCTTGACAGCTATGTTGCCGATGACGGCTGGAATGATTACTCAAAGGGCTTCTGGTGCTTTAACGAAAAATTCCCCGATGAGCTTTATCCCTTTACGGCGCTTTCTGAAAATCTTGGCTCAAAGTTCGGCTTGTGGATTGGTCCCAGAGGAGGTTATACCAACGATACAATAAAGTTTGCAAAGCATATTCAGCGCGCAGGCAACGGACACGTCAATGCTCAGGCAAATGATATATGTGTTGCAAGTGATAAGTACCTTGCCAATCTCACTGACCTGATGCTTTCCTATCAGGAAAAATTCAATCTCAACTACTGGAAGATAGACGGCTTTGCACAAAGACCCTGCAAAAGCAGACACCACGGACACATGACAGGCGGTTACAGAAATATGTATTACTATACCGATCTGTGGGAAAAGTGGATTGTTATTTTCAATAAGCTTTATGAAAATGGCGGTAGTGATTACTGGCTGAATAACACAAGCTATCTGCCTCCCAGCCCATGGTTCCTGCAATACAGCAACTCGGTATGGATGCAGGTCAGCACCGATGTAGGCTTTGATGGTAAGAAGGGTATTTCGTCAGATAAAGACAGAATGCTTTCCTACCGTGATGAAAGATATTTCGAGTTTTATAAGGACAGACAGTTCCAGTTCCCTCAGCGTTGCCTTTATAACCATGACCCTGTTTACGGCAACGAAGCAAAAGTCAATATGAGCGACGAGGAATTCAGAGACTATCTTTTCACTATGGCTATGCGCGGTACAGCCTTCTGGGAGCTTTATTACAGCTACAACATGATGAATGAAGCTAAGTGGCGCATAAACTATAGTGTTCTGCGCTTTATCGAGGATAACCTTGATGTGCTTTCAAGCTCTATCATTTTCGGTGGCAGACCTTCTAAAAAGCAGGTTTACGGCTTTGGATGTTTTGATAAATTTGAAGGTATAGTAGCTCTTCGTAACAGCAGCGGTGAGAGAAAGGATTACACTCTTTGTCTTAATGAAACCGTTGGAGCAACAAAAGACCTGCTGTTTGCAACTCTCACTCAGGTGCTTCCCTATAAGAGTAATCCTTCGGGTGATGCTTACAGCTACGGTGACACCTTGAATGTAACTCTTGCGCCCTACGAAACAAAGATTCTTCACTTCGGCAGAAGCAAGAAGGATATTGAGGCAGTCTATGTTACACCTCTTTCACAAAACAGCATTGAAGTGACCTTTAATCAGTTTGTCAATGTGGAAGGCATCACTTGCGGCAATAAAGTTACTGCAGTTGAACTTCTCGAAGACTATATGACAGTTCGCCTTACCTTTGAAGAATCCTTCGCAAGACTGAACACCTTGACTTTATGCGGTGTGGGTGATATCATGGGTAACAGTGCCGATGTTTCTGTCAGCTTTGACTACTATGAAAACTTCCTTGTTACCGAAGGACTTTACGGCAAGGGTGCTTTTACAATCAAGGCTACACTTGACGGCGAAGAGCCTCATGTGCTTATGCGTCAGGGTGACGAAGTCAGCTTCTATGTGGGTGATGACGGCAGGGTACATCTGAAGGTGGGTTATTCACATATCATTTCCCGTTCCGCTGTCAGCGATAAGGTGCAGGCAGTGGCTGTCAGAGAAAAGACGGGTGTTATCAAGATTTATCTTGACGGCGTACTCGACGGCGGCATGTACTGCAATATAACTGAGCTTTCAGGTCAGAAGGCAGCAGCTTATAATGAGGGTAAGGTCAGAATTTACAACAAAGCCTTCCCTTATGATGAGATATAATCTTTCTTTTATTGAAAGGAGAGAATCAGATGAAAGAAAAACTCAAAAAACTTTCTTTTTCCCTTGTTTTTATGATGCTTGTTACAGCACTTTGTGTGTTAACGGCATCGGCTGAAAATGAAGGCCCTTATACATATGCAATAGGCGAGGGGCAGGTAACTATCACAGACTGTGATATGAATCTTCAGGGTGATGTTGTCATTCCCGAAACTCTCGGCGGTATTCCCGTAACGGCAATAGGGGATAATGCTTTCTACTATTGTGGCGGCATAACAAGCGTAACTATAGGTGAAAACATCAAAAGCATAGGTGCCAACGCCTTTAATCTTTGTGGCGGCTTATACGAAGTCAACTTGCCTGAAAGCCTTACGGAGATTAAACCGCAGACCTTCTTTATGTGCTTTAATCTTTCAAAAATCAATCTGGGTAAGACAAAGGTTACTGTTATAGGTAACAACGCTTTCGGCTATTGTGACTTTCTTTCTGTTGCGTCCATACCCGATACCGTTACTGAAATCGGCGACGGTGCCTTCAGCGGTTGCGGCAACCTTGAAACAGTTATTATAGGAAAGAATGTCAGGTCTATCGGCACTAATGCTTTCAGAGACTGCTATAACCTGAGAACAGTCTACTGTACGGGTACTCAGGCTGACTGGCAGAGTGTTACCGTAGGTGAAGGCAATGATATGCTTACAGTTCCTGTTTATAACTATGAGCATAATCATAAGCACAGCAAGACCATCACACGCAAGGCAACCTGCCTCGTTGACGGTGCATACACCTACACCTGCAGCTGTGGTGACACCTATGATGTTTTTTTCAAGGGTGACCATACACTCAAGAACACCACCACAAAAGCAACTGCAGATAAAGACGGCAAGATTGTTTCCAAGTGTACTCTTTGCAAGAAAACCGTGAAGACCACCAAGATTTACAAGGCGTCTTCCATAAAACTTTCAAGCACGAGTGTCACCTACAACGGCAAAACAAGAACACCTAAGGTCACAATCAAAAACTCAGCCGGCACAACTCTGACTGAAGGTAAGCACTATACCCTCAAATACGAAAGCGGCAGAAAGCTCCCCGGTAAGTACTATATCAAGGTAACCTTTACGGGCAGCAGATATACGGGTAGTAAAACACTATATCTCACTATAAAGCCTCAGACAGTTGAGCTTAAGTCAGCCGCTTCTCAGAACGCGGGTAAGGCAACCATTAAATGGGGCAAGGAGACCGCCGACGGTTATCAGATTTATATGGCAAGCTCAAAGGACGGCACATATAAAAAGATTAAATCTGTCACAAGCAGCTCCTCAGTGAGCTATACAGTTGGCTCGCTGACGAAAGGCAAGACCTATTATTTCAAGGTCAGAGCCTATAAAAAGACAGACAGCGGCACAGTATTTGGTTCCTTCAGCAATGTGAAATCTGTGCGAATTAAATAAAACAAAAAAGTTAACATTTGGTTTTTACTGTCGATTTTGTTTAACAACTATTGACTTTAAATGACCGATTGTGATATAGTTTTAATACCAAAATATTTAAAACGGAGGTTTTAAAAAATGAACAAGACTATGAAAAAAGTTCTTTCAATAGTTATGGTAGTTCTCATGTTTGCTTCAGCAGTTCCTATGACTGCATCTGCAGGTATTGTTGATGATACTAAATGCGCATTTGGCAACCATGAAACCACAAGAGATGTTGTTGAAACACCTGCAACCTGCGGTAATGTAGGTATTGCAAAGGTTGTTTGCGCAAACTGTTCAACTGTTATAGAATCCAAGGTGATTCCTGCAACAGGTAACCACACACTTGTAAATGTTGCTGAAGTTCCTGCTACATGTCTCACAGCAGGTAAGGCAGCAGGTGTAAAGTGCTCAGTTTGTGATGAGGTTACTTCAGGCTGTACAGAAATCAAGGCTCTCGGTCACGATGTAAAGGATAAGCCTGCAATTGCTGCTACATGTGAATCAAACGGTCTCACAGCAGGTAAGGCTTGTGCTCGTCTCGGCTGTACATATGTTGAGGTTGCTCAGACACAGACAGCTCCTCTTACACACAATTGGAAGCAGACTGCTTCCGTTGATTCAACATGCTATGTTAAGGGTTATGTTGAAAAGACATGTCAGCGTACAGGCTGCGGCAAGGTAGAGAGAACAGAAATTCCCGAAGCACACAGCTTCTCAGCATTTGTAACAACAAAGGCTCCCACCTGCACAGAAGACGGTGAAATGACAAAGACCTGCTCAAAGTGTAATCAGGCTATCAAGGAACCCATCCCCAAGTTCGGTCATACTGAGGTTTCAGTTGCTGCAGTTGCTGCAACATGTAAAGAAGCAGGTAAGACTGCAGGTAAGGAATGTACAGTTTGTAAGACTGTTACAGAAGGCTGCACTCCCATTGCTGCAACAGGTCATAAGACTGCAGTTAAGAAGGGTACACCTGCTACATGTACTGAAAAGGGTATTGCTGACGGCTACTATTGCTCAGCTTGCGGTGAAGTTTTCATCGAACAGACAGAGGTTGCTGCTCTCGGTCACGCTATGGTTATCGATACAACTAAGTCAGTTGCTGCTACCTGCACAAAGACAGGCCTTGAGGTTAAGAAGTGCTCACGCGAAGGCTGCACAGAAACAACCTCCACAGTAACTCCCATCACACACAATGTGGAATGGAAGATTGTTACAGCTGCTACATGTAAGGCTGCAGGTAAGGCAGAAGGTACATGTGCTGCTTGTAAGACAAAGCAGGAAAAGGTTCTTGAAAAGCTCGACCACACAGTGAGCGCAACAAAGTGGATTGTATTTGAAAATGCAACCTGCACAAAGGACGGCGTAAAGGTTCAGACCTGCTCAGTTTGTAAGGAAACCGTAAAGGAAGCAATTCCCAAGCTCGGTCACAAGGAAGTTGAAAAGAAGGGCTACGCTGCTACATGTCAGAAGGCAGGTCTCACAGACGGTAAGTGGTGTGAATACTGCGGTGAAGAAACAGTGAAGCAGGAAGCTATCCCTCTTGCACCTCATACATACAAAGAATGGAAGACTATTACCGATGCAACTTGTGCTGCAGTAGGTAAGAAGGAAGGCACATGTACAGTTTGCTCAAAGAAAGTAACTGAAGACATTGAAAAGCTTCCCCACACAGAAAAGACTGTTCCCGCTGTGGCTGCAACTTGTACAACAGCAGGTAACGAAACAGGTATCATCTGCGAAAAGTGCGGCGGCATCGTTAAAGAAGCTCTCGTAATTGAAGCACTCGGTCATGCTTGGGTTGACTCAGGCAAGTCAGTTGCTCCTACATGTACAACAGAAGGTCTTGACGACTATAAGTGTTCACGTTGCACAGAGGTTAAGTCAGGTGTTGTACCCGCTACAGGTCACCAGAACACAGAAACTGTTACCGGCACACCTGCAGACTGCACACTTTCAGGTGTTCAGGATGCTATCAAGTGTAAGGATTGCGGTCAGTGGGTACAGGAACAGGTTGAAATTCCTGCACTCGGTCACGATATGAGACTCGTTGCTGATAAGTCAGTAGCAGCTACATGTGAAAAGGAAGGCGTTAACTTCCTTAAGTGTTCACGCTGTGAAGTTGTTGAAGAAACAGCTGCTCCCAAGCTCGAACACGCATGGGGTGCATGGATTGTTGATGTTGAAGCAACTTGTAACACAAAGGGCGAGCAGCACAGAGAATGTGCAAACTGTAAGCTCATTGAAACAGCTGAAATCCCCAACGGCGGTGGCTGTGACATAGTTGAAATGCCTGCTATTTCTCCCACTTGCACAGAGAAGGGCTACACAGGCGGTTCACACTGCTCAAAGTGTAAGACAGTTTATACAGAACAGATTGAAGTTCCCGCACTCGGTCACGTTTATGTTGAAAATGTAATCAAGGCTACTGTTTCAGCAGGCGGTCAGATTACTACAGAATGTCAGAACTGCGGCGACGTTATCATCGACCAGATTGACAAGATTGCATCAATCAAGCTTTCATCATCAGATGTTACCTACAACGGCAAGGCAAGAACTCCCAGTGTTATTGTAACAGACGAATCAGATGAACTCCTCGTTGCAGGTAAGGATTACGATTACGAATATTCAGAAGATGAAATGAAGGATTGCGGCGCATATAAGGTTTATGTAACCTTCAAGGGCAACTACGAAGGCGAAAAGACACTTACCTTCACAATCGGCGCAGGCAAGACTTCATCAATCAAGACAACTGCTACCCAGAAGGGTACAATGAAGCTCACATGGGCAGAGGTTGAAGGCGCAACAGGCTACAGAGTATATATTTACAAGACTGTTGACGGTAAGACACGTAAGAGAGTTGTTTCAGTTGAAGGCACATCTTACACTCTTACAAAGGATTACAACGGCAAGGCTCTCAAGATGGGCGAGGAATACAAGATTGCAATTACAGCTTATACCAAGCTTGAAGACGGCACAGTTATCCACGCTAAGGCAGGCGTTGCTAAGACCTTTACACAGACTCCCGGTAAGGCAACCGTAAAGGCCACCTCCACCACAAAGGGTAAGGTAAATCTCACATGGACAAACCTCACAGGTGAAGACGGCTACACAGTATTCTATGCAACAAGCAAAAACGGCACTTACAAGAAGCTCACAGGCACAAAGGCTGATGTTGCTAAGTTCACAGCATCACTTTCAAGCGGCAAGACCTATTACTTCAAGGTCAGAGCATATGCTAAGGTAAACGGTGAAACACTCAGAGGACTTGAAAGCGCAGTTGTAAGCGTAAAGGTTAAATAATCAAAGCTAAATGTTAAAAGCTCAGCGTATTATTCCGCTGAGCTTTTTTGTGTATGCAACAAAAAAGAACTGCCTATGGCAGTCCGTAATGATATAATTTTATGTCAGAAGGATATATCACCCGCCCTGCCGTTTATATGACGTGTATAACCTGCAATAAGCAGGATGGTGATAGCGAGCCGGGTTCACGCTCCCTTCGTCCGCAAAGCGGGAGGTCTGCAATCCGCCGGCAAAGCGTCTCTCCTTTTGATAGGGTGTTGGGTTATAACTATCATAGGAAACACGAACAGGGCAGGCATATGTTTGCCTTATTCTTCGTCTTGCTTTTCGTATTTTTCAATGAGACGGTCTTCGATAATGTTGCCTACTTCATTGAATTCCTCTTCGTCTTCAATCTGCACGAGATAGGTTTCGCCTTTTTCTTCAATGACTTTGAGAATAAGCACATCTCCGTCATCGTCAAGAATCTGGGCTTCGTCTTCATAAATAGGCACAAGAGCAACATATCTTCTGTCATCGTCAAGCTCAATTCTGTCAAGCTCCTCAAAGAGATGTTCTTTGCCGTCATCGTCAACAACGGAAACTATATCCATATCCATATTAAGTTCGTCACTCATAGCTTTTTAATTGCCTTACGGCTTCCTTTCTTAATCTTACAATCATATTTTAATATTTTCTATCAATAATGTCAATAGAAGTATTTAATATAATATTTTAAATATAATATAAAAAAAAGTTGAAAATACAGTTGGCAATCACTGCCACTTTGTGATATAATATATTAGATTATAATGTCTTATTATGTCTTATCTGCATTTTTTACTGCAAAAATAGATGAATTGGCGATTTTTCGCAAGAAGGAGAAATGGATATGTCAAATTCCCTTAACCCTGTTTTCGGTGAATGGTACACCGACAGACAGCTCGGGACAGGTACCGATGGTAAGGTTTTCAGCATTTACAGACAAAAATATGACGGCACAAGAGAGAAGAGCGTGCTTAAAATTATCCGTTTAGGTGAAAACCGCGAAGAAAAGAGAAATCTTTTCGCTGAGGCTGATAATATTGTTATCGAAAACGAAGAAGAATATTATTCTAAAATTATTTCCAATATAACAGACAATGTCAGAACTCTTATGGAAAGCGACAAGGGCAGATACTTTGTCCGCTATGAGGACATGGAGCTTCGTAAGGCGAGTGACGGCAAGGGCAGGCTTATCCTTCTCAAGCTTGAAGAAATGCGTTCACTTACTGATCTGCTCAAGGAATTTTCTTTCACTCTTGAAGAGACTCTGCGCCTTGGCATAAGTGTGTGTAAGTCACTTATTAAATGTCGCAGCTTCGGTTATATTTATCCTAACCTGAAGCCTGAGAATATTCTCTTTGACAGAAACGGTGTGTGCAAATTAGGTGATTTTGGTACCTTCAGCCTTCTCGAGCCGGCAAAAACAGGCGTTGCCTATAAACGCACTCAGTATTATATGGCTCCTGAATTTATAAAAACGGGCAATGTTAACTCAACTGTCGACACCTACGCCCTGGGACTTGTTCTCTTTATGCTGACAAACAGAAACCGTCTTCCTTTCAGTGAGGAGTACCCTAACAAGGTGACAATAAATTCTCTCAACGAAGGCGTGCAGAAGAGAAGTGCAGGTATTGCTATTCCCGAGCCCCTTCTTGCAAGTGACGAACTGAAGAAAATTATTGCTAAGGCATGCGCATACAGACCCAGTGAAAGATATTTCACACCTGAGCAGATGCTCAGTGATTTGCAGAATGCCCTTGACAACAAGCCTTTTGAAGCGGCTAAATATAACGATGTCTATTCAGTAAGCGAAAAATATGAATTTTCGCAGGAGGACATTCTTATTCCCGATATTGAGGAAACTGAGACAGTACCCGAAGAGGAAATCAAGGTTGTTTCACTTAAAGAGGAAATTAAAATTCCCGATATAATTCCCACATATAAGCGTAAACCCGTCACAGCAAAAAAGAAGGCGGTACATTATGAAAAGCTGCCTGAAATCAAGCGTAAAAGACGGCCTGCAAAAGAGCTGACGGAAAAAATTATAAAAATGGCAATCATAACAGTTCTTATGCTGATAATGATGCTCGCGTCAGTTATCCTGAACGCGGGTAAGCAAGAGGAGAAAAATAAACCTGTTCTTGCCGCCGTCTCAAATTACAACTATATTATCAGTGGAGGTGTCCTTTTAAATGGCTGCTGATTTAATAAAAAGCGTTCTTGCTGCAGAAGCAAAAGGACGCGCCATGGAACAGGAAGCTTATAAGAAGAAGGAAAAAATGATAAGCGATGCTAAAATTCAGGCTGACATTATTATTAAAACTTCAGTTGAGCAAGCCGGAAATGAGGCAAAGGTTATAATAAGTGAAGCTCTCTATCAGAGCGAAGGCCAAATTAAGCAGGCAGAAAAGCTTGCTGAGCTTCGTGAGAAAAAATCCATTGCCGACACCGAAAAGCAATATGAGGTTGCAATTCAGATGATTTTTGAGGAACTTCTCAAGGATTAAACATTATCACGACGCTTCAGCGTTTCAGGGAGGTGTTATTTTGGCAAAAGTTAAGCTCATGGGATTTGAACTGGTTTCACTGCTGAGCGAAAGTAAAAAGATAGTAGAATATCTTCAGAAAACGGGTGCAGTGCAGTTTGAAAATGCTGATGATGAAGAGCTTATAAAATATAAAACATCAGGAATAGTATCCCAGCTTCTCAATAAGCAGAGCTATGTTAAAGAAGCCTATGAGATACTTGAAGAGCAGTGCGAAATTAAGAAAACTCTTATTGAAAAGTTTACGGACTGCAAAGAAATAGAATATAACGACTACAGACTTCTCAGCGATAAAAGCGAAGAGCTTTTCTCAAAATGCAGTGAAATTCATACACTTTATAACGAGATAGCAGAGCTGAAAGCTGAGATAATAAGACAACAGACTCTTATAGACTACTACGGACCCTGGGCAGGTCTTGATATACCCATGGCATCCAAAAGAACGGTTACCACAAATATCTTCATCGGTACATTCAAAAACGAATATACAAAAGAAGAAATTCTTTCGCTCATAAGTGAGATAAATCCGGAAATTGACGATGTGGAAATAGAAATTGTTTCCACGGAAAAGATGCTCACCTGTGCGGTGATTATGTGTCACCGTTCAAGCGGCGAAGCACTTGGGAAAATACTCAGGGAAATCGGTTTTATTATACCTGATAAAATTGCGGCGAAGCTGCCTACTAAGGCCGCTGAGGATTGCAAGGCTGAAATAGTGAGCCTTACAGGCAAAATAGAGACGCTGAAATCAGATATAAAGAAGTATTCCGAATATTACAGTGACATCAGATTTCTCAGTGACTACTACACAGCTCAGGCTGATAAGTACATTGCCATGGAAAATGCGGCTTCGACTGAAAAGACTTTTTATGTCAAAGGTTATTTGCCGGCTTATGTCAGTGAAGAAATAAAATTCGAAATAGAAAACAACTATAAGGCGTATATGGAGCTTTATGAGCCTGACTATGAGAAAGAGGATGTCCCCGTTCTGTTGAAAAACAACAGCTTTGCGGCAGGCGTTGAAAGCGTAACGGAAATGTATTCTCCGCCTTCTAATAAAGATGTTGACCCCAACCCCATAATGGCATTTTTCTACTATGCACTTTTCGGGCTTATGCTCAGTGATGCGGGCTACGGAGTGCTTATGGTCATTGCTGCACTTTTTGCCAAAAAGAAGCTCAAGGCAACGGGCAACTTCAAAAAGGCGGCCGATATGATTCTTTATTGCGGCATCTCAACAGTTTTCTGGGGTGCGATGTTCGGAGGCTTCTTCGGTGACCTTATCCCTACAGTGTGCAAAACATTTCTCGGAATGACAGAAGTACCGTCTCTTGCGATATGGATGGACCCAATGACCAACAGCATACAGCTGCTGCTATACTGCTTCCTGTTCGGTATACTCCACTTGTTTGCAGGTCTTCTCATAAGAGGATATATGCTCATAAGGGATAAGAATTATATTGGCGCCATATGTGACACAATACCTGTTATGCTCTTTGTTGTGGGCTTTGCAATAGTTGGCGCAGGCTTCTTCACAACGGTACCTCAGAATATTAAATCTGCGGGCATGAAAATTCTTGGTGTGGGGGCAGTACTCATTGTACTCACTGCAGGCAGAAGCTCAAAGAATATCATAGGTAAGCTCGGCGGCGGTCTTTACGGACTTTATAATGCAGCTTCAGGTTATCTTGGTGATATACTTTCCTATTCAAGACTTCTTGCATTGAGTCTTGTAACGGGTGTTATCGCAAATGTTATAAACCTTTTAGGTGCAATGATGGGCAATATTGTGGTGTTCATTATAATTTTCCTGTTCGGACATACGGTGAATATTGCCATCAATCTTATCGGTACTTATGTTCATACGGGCAGGCTTCAGTATGTTGAGTTTTTCTCAAAATTCTATGAAGGCTCGGGCAGAACATTTACACCATTTAAAATCAATTCAAAATTCTTTACAATCAAGGAGGAAAATAAATATGGATAATCTTGGTCTTTTCTTAGCAATTTTAGGTGCAGCTTTTGCTGCAGGTTTCGCAGGTGTCGGTTCAGCAAAGGGTGTTGGCATCGTTGGTGAAGCAGGTGCAGGTCTTCTTTCAGAGGATTCCTCAATGTTCGGTAGAGTTCTTATTCTTCAGATCCTTCCCGGCACACAGGGTCTTTACGGCTTCCTTATTGCACTTATGGTTTTCATCAAAACAGGCGTTCTCAGCGGTAATGCTGTGGCTATGACATGGCAGCAGGGTGTTGCGATGTTTGCAGCTTGTCTGCCTATTGCACTTGTAGGCTTTTTCTCAGCTATCTATCAGGGTAGAGTTGCTGCTTCAGGTGTTTCACTTATTGCGAAGAAGCCCACAGAACTTACTAAGGGTATGACAATGGCTGCTCTTGTTGAAACCTATGCCGTTCTTGCTCTTCTTGTTTCCTTTATCGCCGTTAACAATATTACACTCGGTTGATAAAACAAAAAATAATAGGACAAGGAGATGAAGAAAGCTTCATGACAGGTCTTGAAAAAATAACTGAAAAAATTATCGATGAGGCGCAGAAAAACTGCGATGCAATAATCGGTGAGGCATCTGCCGAGGTAAAGGAAATAATTTCAAAAGCCAGAGCCAAGGCTAAAGCCGAGAGCGAAAAAATTATTTCCGATGCCCACAAAACTGCCCTGAGAAAGCAGGCAGTATCAAAGAGTACGGCAGAGTCCATAACAAGAAATAGATATCTTGAAATCAGAAACGCCATACTTAACGATATCATATCTGCGGCATATCTCGAAATAGAGAAGTTTTCAGATGAGGAATATTTCTCCATGCTCAGAAAGCTCTGCATCAAAAATGTGCAGACAGGGGAGTGCGAAATGCATCTGAGCGGATATGATATGGGCAGACTTCCCGACGATTTTGAAATGAGCATAAACTCCGAGATATATGAAAAAGGTGCAGTGCGTATAAGCAACGTGCCTGCCGACATTGAAAACGGATTTATTCTCAGCTACGGCGATATCGAAATCAACTGCACCCTTAAGGCTGTTTTTGATGAGAATATGGATAGCCTCAAGGATATGCTCAGCACGGCGCTGTTTTAATACGGAGGGCATAAGATGAGAGATACAGATTATGCTTTTTGCGTGGCAAGGCTTCGTGCAAACGAAAGATATATGCTCACTATCAAAGATATTGATAGTCTTTGTGCATCGGGCAGCTACGAAAATGCTCTTGCATTTTTAAGAGAGAAAAAGTGGATTACCTCCGAAGAAAAAATCGGTGAGTGCATCGCTTATCAGAATAAGCTTCTCTGGGAGCTTATTTCGGAATGCGTACCCGATAAAAATGAGCTGAAGGTGCTTTGTACCGTCAATGATTTCTTTAACATAAAGGCTGCGGTCAAGTGTCATTTCACTTCTTCGGACGCGTCTGAGTTTTACGTTTATCCTACAACTCTTAACACCGCCGCTTTAACTGAGTATGTTAACTCACACGAGTTTTCTAAAATCGGCGGAGTGATGGGTGAGTGTGCCGAAAAGAGCTATAAAGCCGCATGTCTTACAGAAAACGGACAGAATGCAGACATCATAATAGATGCTGCAGCAGTGAGCGCTCTGAGAGTATATGCACTTAAAAATAAAAATTCCATTATGGGTGAAGTGTGCGCTTTTATTTGTGACACTGCAAATATAAAAACGGCCTTTCGCTGCGCCAAAGCAAAAAAAGGTAAGGATTTCATCTGTGAGGCAATAGGCGGCACCTGCAGTGTTGACAGAGAGCGTCTTATAAAATGTGCTATGACGGGTGAAAAAGAGCTGGGTGAATATTTGGAAAAAACACCCTATAAAGCTCTGAGTGAAACCTATATGAGAAGCTCTGCTGAGTATGAAAAAATGTGCGACGACGAAATAGTCCGCCTTATAAGAAAGGCAAAATTCACCTCTTTCGGCTTTGACCCGGTGTGTGCTTATTACTACGGCAAGCTCACTGAAATCAAGAGTGTGAGAATTATCCTTACTGCTCTGAGAGCAGGTCTCAGGGAAGAGGATATAAAAGAAAGGATGAGAGCTTTATATGTATAAAATCGCAGCAATAGGCGACAGAGAAAGCGTATACGGCTTTTCATCTATCGGTCTGGAAATTTTTCCTGTTTTCGGTGAAGAGGAAGGTAGAGAAACCCTTAAAAGTCTTGCAAAGCAGGACTATGCGGTTATTTTTATAACTGAAGCTCTTGCCGAAAAGACTCAGGATTTGATTGATAAATATTCAAAGGAAACAGTGCCTGCAATTATTCTTATTCCCGGTGTTTCAGGCAACACTGGTAAGGGTATGAACAGTGTGCTAAAGTCCATCGAAAGAGCAGTAGGCTCACAGATTGAGTAAAGGACAGATTATATATGGATAATGCAGTTATAACTAAAATATCGGGTCCCCTTGTTGTGGCTTCAGGTATGAAGCAGGCAAATATGTTTGACGTTGTGCGCGTTAGTGAAATGGGACTTATGGGTGAAATTATCGAAATGCACGGTGACAGAGCCTCCATTCAGGTTTATGAGGAAACCTCAGGTCTCAAGACGGGCGAAAAGGTAGTTTCCACCTTTGAACCTCTCAGTGTTGAGCTTGGCCCCGGACTTATCGGTAACATCTTTGATGGCATTCAGCGTCCCCTGACTGAAATTATGAAGGTTGCAGGCAATAGCCTTACAAGAGGCATAAGTGTGCCTGCTCTCGACAGAGAAAAACAGTGGGTTTTTGAGCCTGCCGTTGAAATTGGCGAACGAGTTTACGGCGGCGATGTCATCGGCTATGTTCAGGAAACTGAGGTAGTACGCCACAAGATTATGCTTTCACCCAAGCTCGGCGGTATCATAAAGGAAATCACAGGCGGCACCTGCACAGCTGAAGATGTTGTTGCAATTGTTATTGATGAAAAGGGTGTTGAACACGGCATCGGTATAATGCAGAAATGGCCTGTGCGCGTACCAAGACCTTATAATAAAAAGCTCTCACCCGACAGACCTCTTATCACAGGTCAGAGAGTTGTTGACTCACTTTTCCCCATAGCTAAGGGTGGTGTTGCCGCAATTCCCGGCCCCTTCGGCAGTGGTAAAACCGTAACACAGCACCAGCTTGCAAAATGGGCGGATGCAGATATAGTTGTCTATATCGGCTGCGGTGAGCGCGGAAACGAAATGACAGACGTACTGGGTGAATTCCCCGAGCTTATTGACCCTAACACAGGCAAATCCCTTATGGAAAGAACGGTGCTCATTGCCAACACATCTGATATGCCCGTTGCGGCCCGTGAGGCTTCAATTTACACAGGTATCACTATTGCAGAATATTTCCGTGATATGGGCTATAATGTTGCGCTTATGGCGGACTCAACCTCACGTTGGGCAGAGGCACTTCGTGAAATGTCAGGCAGACTTGAAGAAATGCCCGGTGAAGAAGGCTATCCCGCTTATCTCGGCAGCAGACTTGCACAGTTTTATGAGCGCGCAGGCAGAGTTGTAACTCTCGGCAAAGAGGGTAGGGAAGGCTCACTCAGTGTAATCGGTGCAGTTTCACCTGCAGGCGGTGATATTTCTGAGCCTGTGAGCCAGGCAACCCTTCGTATCGTTAAGGTTTTCTGGGGTCTTGACTCAGCACTGGCTTATAAGAGACACTTCCCTGCAATCAACTGGCTTACAAGCTATTCCCTTTACGCCAACTCTCTCGGCAAGTGGTTCAATGAAAATGTCAACGGGGAGTGGACTGCTCTTCGAGGCAAGATTATTGCACTTCTTTCAGAGGAAGCACAACTTGAAGAAATGGTGAAGCTCGTTGGTATGGATGCACTTTCAGCAGGCGACAGACTTAAAATGGAGGCAGCACGCTCTATTCGTGAAGACTTTCTTCATCAGCTTGCATTCCATGAGACTGACACATACACCTCAGCAAATAAGCAGTATATGATGATGAAGCTTGTTGCAGAATATTATGAGAAATCAAAAGATGCACTCTCAAAGGGTGCAGATATTGAAACTGTCGTTAAGCTTCCCGTAAGAGAGAAGATAGGCAGATTCAAATATGTAAAAGAAGAAGACACTGAAAAGCAGTTTGGTGAAATTTTAGCTATGCTCGCAGAGCAGACGGCACTTGAAGGAGGCGAAGCTGATGCCTAAGGAATACAGAACCATAAGTGAGGTTGCAGGTCCTCTTATGCTTGTTAAAAGTGTTGAGGGTGTTGCCTACAACGAGCTTGGTGAAATCGAGCTGAAAAACGGTGAACGCAGAAGATGCAAGGTTCTTGAAATCAACGGCACAGACGTTCTCGTTCAGCTCTTTGAAAGCAGTGCGGGCATCAACCTTGCCGACAGTAAAATCAGATTTTTAGGCAAACAGATGGAGCTTGCCGTTTCCGAGGATATGCTCGGTCGAGTTTTCGATGGTCTTGGCAGACCCATTGACGGCGGCCCCTCAATTATCCCCGAAAAACGTATGGATGTGGGTGGTGTTCCCATGAACCCTGCCGCAAGACGTTATCCTCAGGAGTTTATTCAGACAGGTATCAGTGCTATTGACGGTCTTAACACACTCGTAAGAGGTCAGAAGCTCCCCATTTTCTCCGCTTCGGGTCTTCCCCACGCTGAGCTTGCAGCACAGATTGCACGTCAGGCAAAGGTACGCGGCACAGATGAGGAGTTTGCCGTAGTTTTCGCCGCCATGGGCATCACCTTTGAGGAGTCAGACTATTTTGTTCAGTCCTTCAGGGAAACAGGTGCAATTGACAGAACAGTTATGTTCTCAAACCTTGCAAATGACCCTGCAATTGAAAGAATCGCCACACCGAAAATGGCACTCACAGCGGCAGAGTACCTTGCATTTGATAAGGGTATGCACGTGCTTGTTATTTTAACAGACATCACCAACTATGCCGATGCTCTTCGTGAGGTTTCGGCTGCGCGTAAGGAAGTACCCGGCAGACGCGGTTATCCCGGCTATATGTATACTGACCTTGCCTCCATTTATGAAAGAGCAGGCAGACAGGAGGGAAAGCAGGGCAGTATCACTCTTATTCCCATTCTAACAATGCCTGAAGACGATAAAACTCATCCCATTCCCGACCTTACGGGTTATATCACAGAGGGTCAGATTATCCTTTCTCGTGAGCTTCACAGAAAGGGTGTTGTGCCTCCCATTGATGTTCTTCCCTCGCTTTCACGACTTAAGGATAAAGGTATAGGCGAGGGCAAAACAAGAACTGACCACTCAGGCACAATGAATCAGCTTTTCTCAGCCTATGCAAGAGGCAAGGACTGTAAGGAACTTATGGTTATCTTGGGCGAAGCAGCACTTACAGATATTGATAAGCTCTATGCTGAGTTTGCCGATGCCTTTGAAAATGAATATGTTTCACAGGGCAGTGAAACCGACAGAAGCGTTGAAGAAACTCTCGATATCGGTTGGAAGCTTCTTTCAATCCTGCCCAGAAGCGAACTTAAGAGAATTTCAGACGAATTCCTTGATAAGTACTATATCGAAAAGTAGAGGTGACACCAAGTGGCGGTAATGAATGTAAATCCCACCCGAATGGAGCTTACCAATTTAAAAAAGAAGCTTGTTACCGCACGCAGAGGCCATAAGCTTCTCAAAGATAAGCGTGACGAGCTTATGAGGCGTTTCCTGGAGCTTGTCAGAGAAAACAAAGAACTTCGCAAAAAGACGGAAGAAGCAATCAAAAGAGCAAATGCTCATATGGCACTTTCCTGCAGTAATATGAGTGACGAAAGTCTTGATGTAGCTCTTATGATGCCCTCGCAGAAAATGAGCATCGAAATCAAGGACAAAAACATAATGAGTGTTATTGTACCCGAATATGATGTCAAGCTAAAAACTGCCGATGAAGGGGATATATATTCCTATGGCTTTGCTTTCACAAGCGGAGACCTTGATGATGCTGTTAAGGATTTTGCTGACATAATGCCTGATATGATTCGTCTTGCACAGATTGAAAAGACTTGTCAGCTCCTGGCTACGGAAATCGAAAAAACACGCCGCAGAGTAAACGCTCTTGAGCATGTTATGATTCCCGACTATGAAGACACAATCAAATATATAACCATGAAGCTTGAAGAAGCAGACAGAAGCAACACTACCCGTCTTCTCAAAATCAAGGATATGCTTCTCAAGGATGCTCACGGATATTAAATAACAATGCGGTTACTGTTTTGTAACCGCATAATTTTCAGGTGAAGTAATGAACGAAAAAGATATACTTATTTCCCATGCTCTTGATATGAAAGAGAAGTGCGCCGACAATTCACTGATAATAAGCACTAAATTTATGTCTCTTGAGGAGATAAGCACAATTAAACTTGCCGAAAGACAGTTTTCGCAGTATGCTGACACCTTTTACTACGGCGGCTACGAGGATGCCGAAAGACGTATAGCTATATTCGTACCGAAGTTTATGTATGTTACGGATATTGAAGAATACCTTCGTGATAATGAAGATGAAAATCCCATATGTATTCTGAGGCTTAAAAAGGACAAATTCACCACTCTTTCCCACAGAGATTATCTCGGAGCTATGATGGGTCTTGGCATCAAGCGTGAAATGACTGGGGATATAAAGGTGAGTGATGAGGGTGCAGAGGTTTTCTGCCTTAAAAGCATTGCCTCATTCCTTTCGGAAAATCTCAAAAAATCCGGCAGAGGCTCTCTTGTGGGTGAAATTGTGTCTGTGAGTGAAATGAAGCAGGGCAGTGAAAAAACAGAAATTAAATTTTACTCAGTGGCATCACTTCGTCTTGACGGTGTAGTGTCGGCTGTTTTTAATCTTTCGAGGTCTGGGGCATCTGAGGCAATAAACAAGGGTATTGTCTATGTTAATTCCTTACAGTGCCTTAAAAATGACTTGATGTTAAAAGAGGGGGATAAAATTGTACTTCGCGGCAAAGGCAAAGCCGTACTTGATGAAATTATAGGCGAAAATAAAAAGGGCAGGATACACATAAACATAAAAAGATATCTATAGTATATTTTGCTTAATCTTGCACAAACTACTGTCGGTGATATTATGACAAAATTTACTGACAGCTATAACGATAACCTCCACCTTGTCAACACTACTCTCAGGGTGGGGGAATCTTTTGATATTATAGTCAAACGCCTGAAAATAGGCGGCAAAAAGGCAACGCTTTACGGAATTGACGGATTTATCAAAGATGAAATGCTTGAAAAGGAACTTGAGTACCTGAGTAAGCTGACAAAAGAGCAGCTTGGGGAAATCAGTGATGCTGATGAGTTTTGCGACACCTATATTACCTATATAGAAACAAGTGCAGAAGAAAGCCTCGATAAGTTTATAACCTTTATCCTTTCGGGTGCAATAGGTATGATTGTTGACGGCTTTACAAAGGGTGTTATAATTGACTGCAGAACTTACCCTGCAAGAACTGTGCAGGAGCCCGAATCCGATAAAGTGTTGCGAGGCTCTCACGAGGGCTTCGTTGAAACTGTGATATTCAATACGGCACTTCTTCGAAGAAAAATCAGAAGCACTGATTTTATGCTCAAATCCTATCAGATAGGCGAAGAAAGTAAAACGGATATAATTATCTGCTACCTTGACGGTGCTGTAGATAAAAAACAGCTCGATATTCTCACTAAAAAGCTCAGCAGTATAAAAGCGAAAAATCTTGCTATGAGTCAGGAAAGCCTTAAGGAGTGCCTTATACCGGGTCAGCACTGGAATCCTTTTCCAAAGGTGCGCTACACTGAAAGACCCGATGCGGCTGCTGCCTGCATATATGACGGCAACATTATAATTCTCACAGACGGCTCACCCTCGGCTATGATAATTCCCACAGGCATTTTCGATTTCATTCAAGATATCAACGATTATTATTTTCCACCTTTTATCGGCACATTTATACGTTTTGTGAGAACGGCAGTTTTCGCCCTTTCAATGCTGCTTATTCCCGTGTGGTATCTCATTACGGAGTACCATCATAACTTGCCGGATTTCCTTAAATTTATGCTTATTGAGGAGCCTTACACGGTACCTCTCATAACTCAGCTTTTAATTGTGGAATTCGTCATTGACACTTTAAGACTTGCTTCGCTTAACACACCGAGCGCTCTGAGCAGCTCTTTCAGTGTTGTGGGCGCGTTGGTACTGGGAGAATTTGCGGTGCGCTCAGGCTGGTTTGTTTCAGAGGTAGTTCTCTTTATGGCTTTTGTTGCCATATCAAACTTCACACAGCCCTCTTTTGAGCTGGGGTATGCTATTAAAATTTCAAGAACCTTTATTCTTATCCTGTGCGGCTTGTTCAGAATATGGGGACTTGTAATAGGGCTTGCTGCTGTGTGCCTTGTAATTGCTTTCACAAAAACTCTCGGCGGTTACACTTATCTTTATCCGCTCATACCCTTTAATTGGCATGCACTGAAATCACTGCTTTACAGACGGCCTCTGACATGTGAATATGAATAAGCAAGGGAGGCTGCATTCGATATGCAGCCTCCTTTAAACTTATTGCAGTGTATTGAGAATGGTCTTAAATTCATCAAGGGTGTAGTTGTCAGCGATAAAGGTGTAGTATAAATCTTCATATACAAAGGTGGCAGTTAATCGCTCTGTTTTCCACTCTAAAGTATAAATAACGGTGCTTACGGATAGATTTTCCAATTCATAGGTTTCAACATATATTTTTTCTCCGGCTGCATCTTTACCTTCAATAAATGGGACAATATAACCTTCCTCTGCGTCTGTGCTGAGGATATTCACACTCATATTGATGTTTTTGGTTTCACTTTCGGCTATAAAGTCCGCCATCCATAGATCTACTACTGCAATATCATTGTTATTGTAATTTACAGATGCATCATAATAAATTTCGGTGCTTTTTGGTGAAAGCTCGCTGTCTAAAATTTCAAAGTCTAATAAGCTTTCAACCTCATCTCTCGTCATAGCTATCATCGGCTCACCGTCACCGGGTACGGGTAAACCGTCAGGAAGCTCTTTAAAAAATGCTTCGTCGCTTACGGTAATCTGAGTTTTATTTCCGTCTTTATCGAAAAAACTTATCACTGATTCCCAGTCAGTCAATGTAGCGCCTGCATAGGCAGCACCGCTGAAAACAAGACAGCCAATAATTATTGCCGCTACGGCTAAACGGCTTAAGGGTCGTCTGATTACTTTTCTTTTAGTCATATCATAGTTTTCCGCTTCTTCTATAAATTTTATATTTATGTTACTCATAGCCGCGGATAAATCTTCCTTTTTCATGTTTTAATACCTTCTTTCTCTAAATGATTCTTGAGTGACTTCCTCATTCTGTTCAGCCTTACGGAAACATTGTTTTCTGTCATATTAACTCTTTTAGATATTTCAGCTATACTGTCATTGAAATAATAACGTCTGACAAAAATTATTCTGTTAACCTTGTTTTGTGATTCGAGAAAACTGTTTAAGAGGCCTGTTATTTCATCTGACAGAAGTTTTTTGTCTGTTGTGTTTTCGTCAGGCAGACATTCTTCAAGCTCCTGCAATGCCACATCATAAAAGCCGTTGCGTTTCTTTGCAGTGTTGGAATGAAACCGCTTCAGAGAATTATTTCGGACTATCCGGCAAAGGTAATATTTCAGATTATCAGGTCTTTCAGGCGGAATAGTGTTCCACACACCTAAATAAGAATCATTTATACATTCAAGTGCATCTTCCTCGTTGCCGAGGATATTTATTGAAATCTTTTTACATAGCTTTTCATATTTTTCTGACAGCTCAGTTATTGCCTGCTCTGAGCGCTCAAAGAACAAATCAATTATTTTACTGTCTTGCAAACTATCACGTCCTTTCTGCCTCTCAACTATATACTACTTTTTTATGAGAAAATCTTACACATTTTAATAAAAAAAGGACCACTACAGTAAAATGTAGCAGTCTTTCAATGTTATTACAGCATAAAATCCTCTGCGGTGTAATCACTTCGAAGTGTTATCTTCTGCGGTACACGCTTGAGAGGGTCATATTTATATTTTCTGCAGTGGTCATCAGGCTCTTTAACGCCTTTCTTTTCACAAAGTACGTTCATTTTATCGTCAGTGAGGTTGCCGTAAACACAGTTGACACACTGCTTACTGTAATTTTTTTCGCTGAATAATTTCTGTTTCATTTTTTCACCTGTCAGTTTTGATATATTAATTCTAACATAAAATAGAATAAATTTCAACCTTTTAATACAGGTTCGCCTTTTTCATTGAAATTGACTTTCTTTATTCTTGCGTGACGGCAGGGGTCATAAAGAGATTCTTCCATATAGGTGCCGCACTTGCCTTCAAGATGTGATGCAGGACGTGAGTGATAAACAAGAAGCAAATCACCTTTTTCGTCAGTAACAAAGCTGTTGTGACCGGGGCCTGCTTCACCCGGGAGGTCTTTTGTTTCAAGCACGGGGAAGGGGAGCTTAGTCCAGGAATTTATATCCATAAGGTCACTGTCAGTGTCGGCATAAAGCTGGCCCATACAATATTCTGCCCCGGTACCCGAAGCGGAGAAGAAAACATAAATCTTATCATCTGTTTTAAGTACGCTTGCACCCTCGTTGACACGGAAGACAACCTTTTCCCAATCGTATTCGGGCTTGGTGAGCAGAATTGATTTGCTTATGAGCTTGTTAGGCTCTTTGGGATTAATCTCGGCCATAAACAGTGAAGAATCGCCGATGATTTCAGCCCAGATGAGATAGTGTCTGCCCCTATGCTCAAAATAGGTCATATCAAGTGAAAAGCTGCTGAATGACACTTCGTCACCCTCACTTGCCTGCATTTTGCCAAGCTCTTTCCAGTTGCCGCTTATGGGGTCACCGTCGCATACCAGCACGTATGGTCTGATTTTCCAGATATCGTTACTGTCACCTGCGGCAAAAAAGATATACCACTTGCCGAGTATGTTGTGAATTTCCGGCGCCCATATATGCTTGGCCATAACGCCTTCGCTGTGAGCAGTCCATATAGTGTGTTCAGTTGCTTCACGAAGTTCCATAACAGTTTCGCTTCTTCTTAGAATAATTCTGTCATAACCTTTGTGTACACTGCCGTATGCGGGATATGAAGCAGTGAAATAGTAATATCCGTCTGAGCCGTGAGTGATGTAGGGGTCAGCGCGCTCTGTTATGAATGGGTTAGGGTAGCATGTCATGTTATCAGTCCTTGCAAGAGATTTTATAAAGCAAAAAAGCACTTCTTTCGAAGTGCTTTTTTCTGGTCCGAGTGACAGGACTTGAACCTGCGGCCCCTTGACCCCCAGTCAAGTGCGATACCAAACTTCGCCACACCCGGATAAGTTACTTGGCTATTATACACATCAGCGCCATAAATGTCAAGCCTTTTTCGATAAAAACTTTAATTTTTTTCGCTTAATTCTTTTGACTGAAAATAAGCCTTATTCTTTCTCAAATTTTATAATATCGCTTACTTCGCAATCCAACGCATAGCAAAGAGCATCGAT
>JAZTYQ010000044.1:0-11574 GCA_045637065.1 Acutalibacteraceae bacterium | reverse complement strand
CACCTTCAAATTATACACCGGTTTTTGCCTATAATGACTTTTATAAGAGTGTCAGATTCATATGCCATTACGGTCAGACCTATCTGAAAGGTGCACCTCGAAAAGACAACCTTGTTTCATCATATGACTGGTAATTAATCTGAACAAAAAGGAGCAAACAACATGAAAATCAAAGACGTCATAACCGCAACAAAACTCACCGACAGACCTATAAAATTATATATTGAAAACGGTCTTGTTGCACCCTCTTGCAGTGAAAACTATGCCGGCAGAAAAAATATAGACTTCACCGAAGATGATGTGGTGTGTCTTAAAAACATTGCCACACTGAGAAAGGCGGGCTTTTCAATAAGCGAGATAAAACAGCTTCGTCTCGGCAATGAAACCTGCCGCAAAACCTTAAAGGAGTTTATGGAGAAAACTGCCCACACAATTGAAGACAATAAGGCTGTCCTCGAAAAATTAGAGGCTGTTGCCGTAAAAGAAACGGTGACAATGGAAGCTATCTGCGAAAGCCTCAACAGCGTGACAAAGGAAAAGGATATTCCCGAAGCCGATGCTAAGCTGTCTCTCGGAGAAAAGATTGAAAAAGCCTTCTTCCTTACCGTATCTGTTGCAGGCTTCGGTTGGATTGTTTTATCATTGGTTATTCAGATTTTTATCCTTTGGGCTTATAGAATGCGCTTTATTGTTCCCGAAACAGATTTCTATATCAAATGGGCAATACTCGCTTACATTATCTTCACTTCAGTATTTTTACTGTATAAGTATAAGCTTTCTAAAAAAGTCAAATTTTCCAAAAAGCGCTTGATAACTTGTGCGGTACTTTGCCTGATACTTATCCCTGTTTACTTTGCATCATATCTGTATAATTTCATGTCTTTACTCGATATTGACTTGCGCTCAGAAACTACTAACCTGAAAAACTATCTTCTGATTGACGAAAGAGTCAGCAAATTTTCCGATGAAGTAAATGAGTTTTTCCCCGATGAGCTGCCTGCTGACACTAAGAGCATTGATTTCCTCGGCAAAAGCATATTCACCTTCAAAGAATATACGGGAAGCCCCACATATTTTTACAGATATCAGTTGGTACACGACAACGACAAGGACCTGACTATATATCTTGAAAGACGTTTATCAGAAAACGAGCTACAAGAAGAAATTGAAAAATATACCGATATGAAGCCTCTCGGCTCTTCCGCTGTCAGCACCAAAAAGCTCCGCGACTGGACACTTTTGTATTACTGTGAATATGAAGAAAACTCCGAAGCTTATTACGGCGGATATATGTATAAAATCTTTGCCTATAACAGTTACGGCAGGGTACGGTATATAATGGAATATAATGCAGGCTCCCCTATGCAAATGTACACGGTACCTTATCATATGGGTCTTGAATGGTAAAGTAAAGCTCTCAGCCTTTATGACTGAGAGCAATTTTTATGCTTTTTTCTTTTCGGTGAGCTTTCTTATACCAAGAAGTACAAGATGAACTGCAAGACCAACAGCAATAGCAACCACAAGGTCAAATATAACAGTGAGGGCAAAGGTTATCACCAGCACGATAATATCGCATACATTCTTTTCTTTTACAATCGAGAGGAATTTTCTCCACTCGCTCATATTATAAGCCACCATAAAGAGTATTGCCGCTATTGTAGGCATGGGAATAAGTGAAGCAAGGGGCATAAGGAAAAGCAGTACAAGAAGAAGCACTGTTGCGTGTACCATGCCTGCTATAGGAGTTCTGCCGCCGTTTTTGATATTGGCAGATGTTCTTGCAATTGCACCCGTTGCAGGAATGCCTCCGAAAAGTACGCTGGCAATATTAGCTGCACCCTGAGCCATAAGCTCCGCATTGGGATTATGCTTTGTGTCTGTCATTGAATCTGCCACAACACAGGAAAGAAGGGACTCAATTGCAGCGAGTACGGCAATAGTAACAGCATCGGGAATAAGAGCCGTTATTTTATCCGCA
Source organism: Acutalibacteraceae bacterium (assembly GCA_045637065.1). GTDB lineage: Bacteria > Bacillota > Clostridia > Oscillospirales > Acutalibacteraceae > UBA6857. The sequence continues at coordinate 9,593 of JAZTYQ010000044.1, read as the reverse complement.
CTGAAATCCATTGAAGAGAAATCCATCTTCGGCAGACCCGTTGGAATAGTATAAAGCTCACCTATGGTGAAAACACCTTCACTTGCTGCAGGGATAAACTTAACGAGCAAAGCACCCACCACAACTGCAATAAGTGAGGGCGGTATTTTCTTTTCAAATTTAGGATAGACAATAAGTATTGCAAGGCTTATAAGACCAATTATAAGAGCCCAGGGGCTGAATGTGCCTATTGCTTCAATATTGGCTTCAATTTTCTCAAAGGTTTCAATAGGCTTTACGCCGCTTGCATAGCTCAGGCCGAGAAAATCCTTTATCTGTCCTATGAGAATTGTCAGAGCAATACCTCCCGTGAAGCCAACAGTTATTGTATGAGGCATATACTTTATAAATGTACCAACCTTCAGCACACCCATAATGAGAAGAAGAATACCTGCCATAACCGTTGCTATAAACAAGCCGTCCATACCCTGTGCGGCAACTATACCTGCAACAATTGTTGCAAATGCCGCCGTAGGACCTGCTATCTGCACCTTGCTGCCGCCGAGAAGCGAAACTACAAAGCCTGCAGCTATTGCCGTATAAACACCGCAGGCAGGCTCAACACCTGAAGCAAGTGCAAGAGCAATAGACAACGGCAAAGCAATAATTGCAACGATGATACCTGCTGTAAGGTCTTTGATAAGCTGAGCTTTTGTGTACCCTTTGAGAGAGTTGAAAAGCTCCGGCTTAAGATAGAAATTTTTCATTACATCACCCGATTTTTTATTTTCAAAACCCGTATATTTTATCACTTATAAAAAAATTGTCAATAGCTGCAGAAAAAATAATTCATTTTCAGTTAATATTGAAAAAACTGAGGGATTAACCCTCAGTTTTTTATGCGAAATATTTTATCAGATAGAGAATTAACATATGCACCGGATAGAATGCATAGAAGCCGTATTGCAGCACTTTATTTGATATACCCTTCTTGCCGCCATAAAGCCATATGGGAATAAGTGAGAAAACTGCAAAGCCCTGAGTGGGAATTTCGAAATTATGTCCGAAAGCCTCAAAGGGAATAACCTGACCCTCGAAGAAAACGATGTTTATCAATATCATAGCAACAAGCTGTGCGAGCCATGCAAAGGGGAAATCTCTGAACAGATAGAACATCACAACCATCAGCACGCCATTAAATCCGTAATCAACAAAGCCGATAACCGAGGCAATTGCAATAAGAAGAAGCAGTGCCACAGTTTTAGCTATATTCTTTGCAGTTCTTTCTTTTTTCACAGCATCTATAAGCGCAATTGCAAGAAGACCCAACAGCAATGTGAACAATACATTCTGATGATAGGGGTTAAAGGTACGGCTGGAATAGAACAGGTTGAAGGGGATTTCCGTAACAACCGCGAAACCAAGAAGCCTTAGTATATATTTTTTCACATTCTTGGTGTGAACGAAGCCCTCTGCAATCTGAAATGCAAATATCGGGAATGCCATTCTGCCAATGTAAGTCATCCAGTCACCGAAGCTCATATATGTTGCCCATACATGGTCACTGAGCATAAGAAGCACAGCGATTAATCTGAGCATATTTGCAGACAGGCCTCCGAAAGGCTTTTTTATAAGAGGACTGTTGGTGGGAAGCTTTGATAATTTTTCTGTCATAGGGTTCTCCTTCTCTTTTACACAAGTTTAGATTTGAATTGAAGTCTCATCTTTGCACCAAGTGTAACATAAAACGCACTAAATGTAAACACTATCGCACAAAATAAAAAAAACAGCCCTACGGCTGCACTTCTTCACTATTCCCTCTTACTTTTTCCCTAAAATGAAATAACCCCCGGGGACCGATGTTTCTTCACACATCTTTTCTGGTCCGGGGGATTACTTCTGTTCTGACTTGTTATCTAACATCATTTTGGTCAACCTCTCTTTCTACAGAATGTGATGTCTTCATTTTTCTTTTTTCTGCACTTCGTTTTCTTTCATATTTTCTTTCTTTTTATTTTTTCTTGTGCAGCTTTTTTATGAAGACTTTTGGTTTTTACCTGTACATCGGTATCACCTTTCCCTTTCTGTGTCTATAATATACCATAAAATTTTCCACATTTCAATATCTTTTTTGTACAAAATTACATATATGCTTTTTATGCATAAGGTAGAAATCACGGCAGGGTACCCTGAAACTATTGACTTTCCGAAATCGTTTTTGCTATAATGGATATGTTGGGGCGTTGAAAATTGCCCCTTTTTTGTTTTTATTTACCATTAATCCTTGACATTAAAAATAAATGTCGTATAATTATTCTATTCTACTTTAAAGCGGTGATAATATGAGAGAAATTTTAAGATCAGACAAACTTGCAAACGTACACTCAGATATAAGAGGTCCTGTGTTTGTTGAAGCTATGCGTATGAGAAAAGAAGGCATTGACGTTCTTCGTCTTAACACAGGTAACCCTGCAACCTTCGATTTCAAAATGCCCGACAGTGTGCGCAACGCACTTATGAACAATGCAGACAAGGCTGTTGCTTACTGCGACCTTAAGGGTATGCCCGATGCAAGGGAAGCAATATGCGATTACCACAAGGGCAAGGGCATTGAAGGCATCACTCCCGACGATGTGTTTATCGGCAATGGTGTAAGTGAGCTTGTTACAATGGCACTTACTGCACTTCTGAGCTATGGCGACGAAATTCTCGTTCCTGCCCCCGACTATTCACTCTGGACAAATTCAGTATGGATTGCAGGTGCAAAGCCCGTACACTATATCTGTGACGAGCAGTCCAACTGGTACCCAGACATCAACGACATCAAGTCAAAGATAACCTCCAAAACAAAGGCTATCGTTATCATCAACCCCAACAACCCCACCGGCGCCCTCTATCCCAGAGAAGTGCTCCAGGAGATTGTTGCAGTGGCAAGAGAGCATGAGCTTGTTATCTTCTCAGACGAAATTTATGACAGACTTGTTATGGATGACCTTGAGCATATCTCAACTGCAACACTTGCTCCCGACCTTCTTGTATGCACAATGAACGGTCTTTCAAAGTCACACATCATCTGCGGTTTCCGTTGCGGTTGGATGGTTGTCAGCGGTGCAAAGGACAGTGCAAAAGACTTTATTGCAGGTCTTGTTCAGCTTTCAGCTATGCGTCTTTGCGCCAACGCCCTCATGCAGCTTGTTATTCCTGCAGCTCTCAATGACCCTGACAGCACACGAGAGATGATTGTACCCGGCGGCAGAATTTATGAGCAGAGAGAAGCTACCTGCCGTGAGCTTGAGAAAATCGAAGGCATTTCATTTGTTAAAAACAGTGCCGCCTTCTATCTCTTCCCCAAGCTTGATATAAAGAAGTTCAACATCACCGATGACCAGCAGTTTGCAATGGACTATCTCCACAGCAAAAATGTTATGATCATCCCCGGCAGAGGCTTCAGCTGGGATAAGCCTGACCACTTCCGTATTGTTATGCTTCCTGAGCCTGAAAAAATTGCAAAGGCTATGCGTGACCTGGGCGACTTCCTCAAGGATTACAGACAGGGCTGATAAAAATCATACAGTTAAAGGGACTGTTCCTCTGAACAGTCCCTTAGTTTTTTTATTGTTTTTTCACTCAGGAATTACTTTCGTCTGTGCTATCCCTTTGCGCCTTCATATAATATTCAACTGCCTCGTTTATATCATCGGGATTTTTTCCGTTTGCAACGCTTATATGAAAATATTTTTTCTTGTTTTCAATATCGCCTGTCAAAGCATATATTATTGTCAGCAAAGATGTAGCTTCAACCCCGTTATTTTTAAATTCAAGAGACTTTTTTGCATCCTTTTCGGCGTTAGCATAGTCCGCTTGCCTGAAATAGCACGATGCTCTGTTTATATAAGCGTAGTAATTATCAGGCTGACATCTTATTGACTCATTAAAGTGTTTAATAGCCATTTCGTAATTACCCTCATGGACATAAATCAAGCCAAGATTACTATGTGCCTGCTCGTGTCTGTAGTCAATTTCAAGCAGCTTATAATATGTAGCAATAGCTTGTTCATTAAGACCCATGTCTGTGTAACACAAAGCACTGAAAAGCAAAACAGCAACAGCATCTCTCTGATTTTCAGCTTTCGGATATAGCTCCGATAAATATTTAAGGGCTTTTCTGTAATTATCCTCGTTATAAAGTCTGACAGCACATAGCAGTTTGTTTCTCAAAACATTATTTTTAAATGCTTGACCGATTTCCTTCTCATATGACTTTTCATAAAAGCTGAGGCTCTGTCTGCGGTTTGAAAATATTACTCTGAACAGAGTAAGGATAAGACCTGCTATTATCAGCACCATCCTGAATAAATTTTCAGAATAATCGGTTTTGTTATAAAAGACATCAAACAAATAGAAAGCAACTACTCCCAAAATGCACAAAATGATAAACGATATAATTAAAATTTTTACGGTTTTCTTTTTCATAAGCACCTCGTTTTTCTTCACTTCAATATATACCCAAGCCCCATTATCAGATAAAGAGGACCCAGACAATAGACCATAAACATTTCCTTGTGTGGCACCTTTGTTTTAAAACAATCCGTCAGCAGAAGGCACTCAAAGACATAGGCTCCGGTGCCGCAGAAATATGCAACGCCCTTGAGAATATGATATATATCATCAAAAAAGAAGGACAGTATAAACAACACTGCCGCTATGCCCACCAGCAGGTTGCGTATAATAAGCATTGCGTAGTCACGGTCATGGTGACCCTCATGTATAAGCTCGTCCTTATCAGGTATCGTGGCATCAACAATGTGTTCTATCTCTTCAAGTAAGTCTGACATATTTTTCTCCTTTGCTTTCAAAATAAGCCACCCTCTCGGATGGCTTTATGAATTACAGTTTTGAAAATCCGTGGCTGTTGACAAGGGCATCAATCTTTACTCCCGATTTGCATAAAGGACACTCGTGTGAAGGATAGATGGCATAGCCCTCAAGGTCATTGGGGTCAAATACTGAGCGTACCGGCAAGCCGCAGCATTCTTTTGCAGTTGAGAAAATAGCTGAAACGCCTGTTACTCTGCCGCCGTAGTACTTAACGGCTTCAACAGCTGACTGAGCAGTTTTACCCGAAGCGATTGAAACACCTAAAATCATAACATGCTTACCCTTAATCATAGGCACAATATTATCACGGAAAATAAACTGATTGCCGCTTGTGATTTCAGGAGTAACAACATAAATTGACTTGTGGGCATTCATATTAACAAAGTTAGCCTCTGAAAGACTGTCTGCAAGGCAGGCACCTATTACCTCAGTACCGTCAAGACAGAGAATTGTGTCAACTATAGTGTCGGCATAGTAATATGAGCAAAGCTCCTCTGCAACAGCTCTTGCCTCGGACATACGCGCCTTCTGGGATACAACATCAATATAGTAGTTACTGTGGCTGTTACCTGTTGCAAAGTGACCCATAGCAACACGAAGATAGAGGTTTTTTCTTTTGGTTTCATATTTTACTGTATTTAAAGCTGACATATTATATCCTCCTTTTATGAGTTGTGTTAGCATTATACACTAAATTCTCTTTCTTTTCAAGTAGTTTTTGTCTATTTTTATATAATATGCCTGAAAATAGCGACTGCTATACATTAAATCGTATGCAGTCGCTTGATTTTATTTTGCCTTTACTTTTTTCTCTGGGATAATAAATATAAACACAAGTGAGCTGATAAGAAGCATCATGGGATAGTAAAGATTACCTATAATGTCAAAAGCCGAAAGCTTATGTCCAAGAGTTGCAACCGTTGACAGAGCAACAAGAATCTGTGCGCCGTAAGGAAGAATACCCTGAAAAATACAGGAGAAGGTATCAAGAATAGAGGCTGTCTTTCTGGGAGATATATCGAAGTCTCTTGCCATTTCACTTGCAATGGGGTTAGCCATAACAATAGCTACAGTATTGTTTGCCGTAGCTATATCCATAAGACCTACAAGCAGACCCATACCAAGCTGTCCGCCCTTTTTGCCCTTGAACAGGCGTCTTATACCGCTAAGAAGTGCCTCAAAACCACCGTTATATCTTATCAAAGCGCAAAGTGCTGCAACGAGAATTGCCACCATTGAGGTTTCAAACATACCTGATGCACCTTTACCCATACCGGCAAGAAGGTCGGGGAAGGTTACTGCTCCTGTTGCCAGCATAATAACACTGCCTGAAAGGATACCGATAAGCAGAGTGATAAATACATTGATACCGATAATACCGCTTATAAGTACGAGAACATAAGGCACAATCTCAAGCATATCGTACTGATTGTTTATGCTTTCGGCAATGTCGTATCTCAGGGATATAACAGTTATAATCACGACCGTAACCAGAGCAGCCGGCACAACAACGGCAAAGTTTGTGCGGAATTTGTCTTTCATTTCACAGCCCTGACCGTTGCAAGCAGCAATAGTGGTGTCTGAGATAAATGATAGGTTATCACCGAACATTGCACCGCCCACTACAGTACCAACACAAAGTGCAAGAGGGAAGCCTGAACCTTCTGCAATAGCAACAGCAATAGGTGTCAAGAGTGTTATGGTACCAACTGAAGTACCCATAGCCGTTGAAACGAAGCAGCTGACTATAAACAGTACCAGAACAGCAAGTTTAGGCGGGGTGATCGACAGCATAAAGTAAGCGACACTCTCTGCGGAGCTTCTGCCTACAACACCTACAAAGATGCCTGCCAGCATAAATATGATGAGCATGGTGATAATGTTTTTGTCACCAACACCCTGACCCATTATTTCAAATTTTTTGTCCAGCTTAACACCCTTTGTCTGAAGCACCGCAACAAACAGTGCCACGAGAAAAGCCACCACAACAGGCACATTATAAAAGCCCATGGGAATTTTCATCGCATATTCAAACACCAAGCCTAACACAAGATAAAACGCTACAAACACGCCGATGGGTATGAGCGCCCACACTTTTGATTTTTTCATTATAAAACTCCTTTATATATATTGTCCGAGCCATTATACTATAAAACATATATTATTTCAACGGGTTAAGGCTTTTTTATAGGCGAGACAGATTTTTTTATTAGGTGTATTTTTCTACCCTTGACAATATTTACATAAAATAGTATAATTATTATGCATAAAATATATATTTATGAAAGGACGAAAAATTATGAAAAAACTAATCGCTCTTATCCTGAGTACTTTGATGCTTTTCAGTCTTTTTGCAGCACCTGTTTCAGCAGCAGGCAGTGAAAAGCATGAAAAAACTCCCATCATCTTTATTGCAGGCAGCAGTGTTGACATCTGCGATAAAGACGGTAACATCATCTCAACCGGCTTTGACGTACTCACTGACGATGACGAAGGTGATATGACAGAGGAAGATATGATCCAGACTGTTTTTAATATCACATTACCCTTTGTTCTTGAAGGTCTGTCCAGCGACAAGTGGGACACCTACGGCAAAGTTCTTTATGAAGAGCTTGCACCTATCTGGGATGACACTCAGCTTGACGGCGACGGTAATGCAAAATACGGCACAGGCGTTTCAGCAAAGGAAATTGCAGACCATGACAAAATTGCTCAGACTGTTAACCACGGTAAAGACGGTAAATTCAATTTGCAAGACTATAAGTTCCGTTATGACTGGAGACTTTCACCCTATGACCATGTTGACAGACTCCATCAGTACATTAAGGATGTTATCAAAACAACAGGCTGCAGTCAGGTTGCTCTTGTGGGCAGATGTCTCGGTGGTAACATCATAACAGCTTACCTTGACAAATACGGCGACCAGAAGCTTGTTAAAAAGGTAGTCTATGATGAAGTTATGTCAAACGGTTCAGTAGTTATCAATGACTTCTTCAGCGGCAAAATCAAATTCAGCGACAAGCATATTCAGGCATATCTTCTTGAAAGCGAATATTACGGCAAAGAGAATGTAGGTGTTGACCTTGCAGATGTAAACGATCTCCTTCTTGAAGTTGCAGAAAGACTTTTCGATGTACTCACACAGACCGGTGCCGCACAGGGTATTTATGATAGTATTTACAGCTTATATGAAAGACTTTACGAGGCATTTATGCCTGCTGTTCTTCGTGCAACAGGCATCGGCACATGGGTAAGCTATTGGTCAAGCGTTAGCGAAGAAGATTTTGATACAGCTCTTGATCTTATCTTCGGCAAAGAGGGCACAGAAACCCGTGAAGAAAATGCAGGCCTTATCGCAAAGATACAGACTGTCAGAGACCGTATTGTAAAAACTCGCACTCTTGAAGGCAAGGATAACCTTTATCAGAAATTCGTTGATTACGGTGTAGAAATCGGTATTATCGCAGGCTACGGTCTCGTTAATCCTCCTCTTATCGAAAGCGTAGATAAAACAGGTGACATCGTTGTTGACACTGAAAGCTCATCCTTCGGCGCAACCACAGCAGGTGTGTTTGACACATTCCCCCAGGAATACATAGACAAGCAGGTTGCTGCAGGTCTCGGCAAATACATTTCACCCGACGGCAAGATTGATGCTTCCACCTGTATGTTCCCTGAAACCACATGGTTTATCAAAAACAAGCACCACGATACTTACGATCAGATAAAGGATTTATCTGAATATTTCACTCAGTATTCAAATGTGACTGCAGACTCAAACAACAGAAACATTTCACGTTTCCTTATCGTTGATAAAAACAATATCGAGAAAGCCGTTAATATGACTGAAGATAATATGGCAGACGGTCCCTGGCTCGAGACTATTGAGCAGAAACCCACCAAGGAATCCATAGCTGTTGCATTTATCAGATTCTTCACCACTCTTTTCGAGATTCTCGGCCGCATCTTCAGAGGCGACTTCAGCGACTTAAATCTCTTCTAATTATCAACTTTACTCCCCGTAAATCCGCAAGGGTTTACGGGGGGCTTTTTCGTACGCGTGACGGCGAATGAGACGTAAAATAAAGAAGGATACCGCCAATAGACTTAAGAACCGTACAAAATGACGGTCTTCTTCTTTGCTGGAGAGATTGACACCCTTGTTTTCAGCCATTATTACATCTCAGGTGATCATCGGCATCATTGTTAAAAACTAATATCAAAACTATATTCTTTTTTGATTTTTAAAGCTAAGGATCTGATTAGAATAGTTCTCCATAGAGAACTTCCTCAAAAGTTTACCAGCTATTTTTTCGGGAATATAGTTAAAATTTCGTCCTTTCACCTCTTTAACCAATACCAAAATATCAACAATGAATTCCATTGATAAATCAGCTAAGTTTATTCTATTTCACAAACAACTCTCCTTTATCCTTAGTCTATCATAAACATAAATTATGTGTCGCTTACGCGAAACCATGTGGCACTGAATTGTGTAATGCTGTTGCTCCCTTTAGTCACAATGACGTGAATGAAATAAAACATTGCCGTCAGGAAACATCATCGAAAAAAGCATTTAAGATTTACGTTTTTTTGCGCCTCAAACAGGTGATTCCCCTGATAGGGGAAATGTCACGAAGTGACAAAAGGGTAATGGAGAGCGAAGCGAGCCGTAACGCAAACCTGTGACACCATCGACTTGCGGTGCCCAAAAGTTGCTATCCGCTTGGAGCGCG
>JAZTYQ010000043.1:0-6419 GCA_045637065.1 Acutalibacteraceae bacterium | reverse complement strand
CTGTCTGCCCTTGTTCTGACAATAAGATTGCATTCGCCGATATTTTCCTCTTGATGCCTGAGTGCAGCATCAGGCTCATTATCGAGTATGAATGAAGTGTAGCTCTTATTTCTGTCATTATAGCGAAGCACAGGGAACATTGCTCTTGACTTTATGGTTTCATCCTGCTTTATAAATTGGGTTGTTGCACTGCAGTCATGAAGCAGTACAAGCACCTTACCCATTGTGTCACCAAGAGGAAGCCAACCGTCAGCCTCACGCATTTCTTTGAACGAATTGTAGTCTCCCATCATATCATAGGGTGTGAGAAGCGCATCGCCCATAACCTCTCTGACAAGATTGTCGAGCGCATTGGCATATTCAAGATTAAAGCCTCTCATTCCGCCTATGGGTACAACTGCCCTTTTAGGCTCAATTATAATGCTGACAGGCAGATGACCCGGGTTGTTTTCAGACCAGAGCCTGACCTCTTCGAGTGCCATAGCAAGGTCATAACAGCTTGACACATTATCAAGATAAGGCATATGTGACACTGCAAAGCTTATTTCATCCCCCACAACGGTTTCAATATCAATCTCAAGATTTCTTATGCCGAGCTCAAGCTGCTCAGTGAGAGTGTCTGCCGCAAAGTCTGCAGTTTCGGCACCGATTATTCCGAAGGTTAACACATCGAGGGCATCATAGAGCTTTTTATACTCCTCGGTTGCACCGCTTTTATAGCTGTTGTGAGTACCGAGAAAAGCTACCTCATTAAACTTAACACCTGAGGAAACAGCATCGTCAATATCGAATGCTGCAAATTTACTTTCATCGCAAGGCACATAATTTTCGTTATAATATTCCTCTTTCAGAAACCTCATATGCTCCTGCTGAAAGGCAGTATTTTCATCAATCTGCCTGTGTCCTGCCGAAAGCGACGAAGGCAACAGTACAAGAATAATAGCAACAAGAGAAAGCACCGCTCTTACAGGACCGTATTTTAGAATCCATGACATAAAATCATCCCCCTTTTTTTAATATTTTATCACTTTTAACTTTGCGTGTCAAATAATATAAGCACATTTTTCCGCCAATAATAAACTTAAAATATTAAACAAGAGGTTAATTATGGATAATTTTCTCAGCAACAGCGGTAAGAAAATCTCATGGGTACAGATTATATTTCTAATCTGCATAATACTTCTGAGTTTCTGCTCTTTTCAGGTCCTGTTATCGTACCCTGCCGCTGCAATAACGAAGAAAACAGGCATCGGGCTGTTTGCAGTGGGTACAGCGACCGTAATTATTGCAGCAATTAAAAAGAGTACCCTCAAGGGCAAAATGTGGCTTCTTTGTGACGGAGCTGCAACAATCGTACTGTCAGTTTTCATATTATCCGGCATTACAAGTCCTCTTTCTTTTGCAATATGGGAAATTTCTCTGGGGCTTTTCAAAATATGTGAAGGGCTTAAATTAAAAAGGGAGCTGCCAGGTAACGGCGTCGGATTTTTGTTTATGGGAATAGCTGAACTCGCGTCCGGCACAGGATTTTTCATCAAATCTGCAAGCCGTCCTGCAGAGCTTGCCATAGCAATCGTGATAACCTTCTCCATTCAGATAAGTGCCTATGGGCTGCGATATTATTTCTACCCGCTGATGACGGAAGATTAATTATAAAGCGGTATAAAAATTTGAGTATTCACAGGACACAAGTGTCTTATGAATACTCAAAATGGTCGGAGTGACGGGACTTGAACCCATGGCTACCAAGAAAAATATAGTCGTCTCACTCGCTTGGCGCGCTTCGTGATACTCCTTATTTTTCTTCTTCTCCGCCTCCCTTTTTCCACCTCAGGCGGCGGTCGGCTCCGAAACCTGGTCCCTCACCCTTGGTTCGTGACCAATAGGCCAAATAAAAAGCACCCACTTTTAAGTGAGTGCTTTTCTTTTAATGGTCGGAGTGACGGGACTTGAACCCATGGCCTCTTGGTCCCGAACCAAGCGCGATACCAAACTTCGCCACACCCCGAAGTGACTTAAGTATTATACACGAAGCAGATATAAAAATCAACTGTTTTCAAAAAATAATTCCATTAATCTTTGCGGTTTTAAAATCATCAATACTCACCCCACGGTGGGTGCTTTTTTTACCGAAACAAAAATCAGCCCTGCAGGGTTTAAATCTTTTTTGATTAAATGGCTGATGCCATGAAATGCACTAAGTGCATGAAAAACCTGACGATTATGAAATGACCTTCGGTCATAATAATTCCTAACTCATAATTTCCCGTAGGGACACACCTTCATGCAAATTCCGCATACCGCTCCCCTGCCGATATGCTTGAAGTGATTTTTCATATAGTTACTGCACTTCTCGGGGTCAAACATATACTCTCTGTCACAGCCTACCAGCCATATGTTGCCGGTTATAGCTCCGCTGGGACAAGCCTTTACGCACTTATCACACCCACTGCACAAATCGAGTGGTACAACATCACTGACATCAAACTCACAGTTTGTAAAAATGCTTCCGAGGCGCACACTGGCACCATAGTCTTTATGCAGAAACATTGAGCTTTTGCCTATGGAGCCGAGACCCGAAAGGGTGGCAACCTTCTTGTGAGAGTATCTTCCCTTGTAATTCCAACCGTCCTTATTTATGCTCTGTGAGGCGGCAACGGTGATGTATTTATAGCCTCTACTTTGCAGGAAAAGTCCTGCCTTGAGAAGAAGGGAATCGATAAAGGCATTGACACTGCGATAGTGGTTGAAGTAGGTGTGGGTAGGCTCTGCGCCAATTTCGTCAACGATGTTTTCGGAAAGGCGCACAATTATGCTCACACCGTAACGGCACTCGCCGAAATCTCCGTCATCAATTTTGCAAAACCCCACATCACTTGCACCCTGTGCTATGAGGTACTCTTTTAATTCGTCCTGAATTTTCATTGCTACTCCCCTTTTAGATATCTCCGCAGCCGAACATTTTTATGCACTGCTCAATTTTGCTTTCATCACTGTTTTCAAAGGAAATCATACCCTCAGTTTCACTGTCCATAAGCAGATCTCTTTCAGCAAGCAATCTCTGACACTGCTTTGCCGCACCCATTGAGCCTTCAAAAACAAGGACTTCCTCACCTAAAATTTCCTGAATAGGCTTTCTTGCAAAGGGAAAGTGAGTGCAACCAAGCACAACTGCATCCACCTTGTGGTCTGCATAGGGTTCAAGGAGCTTTTCGAGATATTCACGGCAATCCTCGCTGTCTGCCTGTCCTCTTTCAACGAAGCCTACAAGCTCAGGGGCGGGCAGCTTTATAAACTCTGCTTCATCCTCAAAGCGTGCCATAAGCTTGTTGAATTTCTCTTCTCTTAAAGTGAGATTAGTTGCAAGAACAAGCACACGTGGCCATTTGGATGAAAGAGCTGCCGGCTTAAGTGCAGGCTCGAGACCTACAAAGGGATAGTCGGGATATTTCTCTCTCAGGTACCCTGCCGCCGCACTCGTGGCTGTGTTGCAGGCAATAACAACGCTCTTCGCTCCCCTTTTCATGAGAGCCTCAACAGCATTGACCGTCAGATTTTTGATTTCTTCCTTTGTCTTTGTGCCGTAGGGAGAGTTGGCTGAATCGCCGAAATATATATAGTTTTCGTTTGGCATAATACGGTGAAGCTTTTTCAACACCGTTATGCCACCCATACCCGAATCAACAACGGCAATGGGACTGTTTTTAGTTATCATATTTTTCACCTTAATTCTTCTTGCAATCAAAGATTGCACATCGAGCCATCGGGCATATCGAGGACACGGCACGCCGTGTCCCTACGATAATTATTATTCATGATTATGCCCTCGTCGGGCAGGTGCTACTTTTTGCTGCCGCCAAAAAAGCAACCAAAAACGCGTTGCCGCTTACGCTCTGTGCCACTTAACACCCTGAGGTGTGTCTTCGAGAACGATACCCTGAGCCTTGAGTTCATCACGGATACGGTCAGCCTCTGCCCAGTTCTTAGCCTTTCTTGCATCGTTACGAGCCTGAATGAGAGCTTCAATTTCATCATCAAGGCTCTTTTCGGCGTTTCTGTTATAGAGAAGGCCGAGAACATTCATAAGCTCGTCGAATACCTTTATAGCATACTCAACAAGAGCCTTTGACTGAACACCGTCATTCACATTTGAGTTGATTTCTCTTACAAGTTCAAAAATAGCACCGAGAGCCTCACCTGTGTTGAGGTCATCTTCCATACCTTCAATAAACTTATCTTTCTTAGCATCGATAACAGCGATGATTTCTGCATCCTTTTCGCCTGCTTCAGCTACTGCGTTTTCAAGAGCAAAGTCCATATTATTGCGGCAGGTGTAAAGTCTTTCAAGTGAAGCCTTGCACTGCTCAATAGCATCAAAGCTGTAGTTGATGGGGCTTCTGTACTGACATGAAATCATAAGGTAACGGATAGGCTCATAGCCGTACTGATTTGCAACATCACGAACTGTAAAGAAGTTGCCGAGGGACTTTGACATCTTAACCTTGTCAACGGTGATAAATCCGTTGTGCATCCAATATCTTGAGAAAGGTGCAGCGTTACAGCATTCACTCTGAGCAATTTCGTTTTCGTGGTGCGGGAAAATAAGGTCCTGACCGCCGCAGTGAATGTCGATAGTTTCACCGAGGTAGCGTCTTACCATGGCCGAGCATTCAATATGCCAACCGGGTCTGCCGTGACCCCAGGGTGACTCCCAATAGGGTTCACCGGGCTTTGCACTCTTACAAAGGGCAAAGTCCATAGGCTCTTTCTGTACTTCGCCTACGTTGACTCTTGCACCAGCTTCAAGGACTGCAAGAGGCTGATGTGAAAGCTTGCCGTATTCATTAAACTTCTTGGTGCTGAAATAAACATCGCCGTTTGCTTCGTAAGCATAGCCTTTTTCAATAAGAGTTGAAACGATGTCAATAATCTCACCGATGTTTTCTGTTGCTTTGGGATGAGTTGTAGCCTCACGGATATTCATACCCTTTGCATCTACCCAGAATTCTTCGATATACTTTTCACTGATATCCTTGAAGGTTACGCCTTCTTCATTTGCACGGCGGATAATCTTATCGTCGATATCAGTAAAGTTCTGAACGAAATTAACCTTATTGCCTCTGTATTCAAGGTAACGGCGCATTACGTCAAAAACACAGAGGGGTCTTGCGTTACCGATATGAATGAAGTTATAAACTGTAGGGCCGCAGGCGTAAATTTTGAATTCGCCCGGAGTAATGGGGATAAGCTCTTCTTTGTTTCTTGAAAGTGTGTTAAAAATTTTCATGAATTTTCCTCCAATTCTTTTATTTTGTTTTCTAATTTCTGAATTTTATATTGAAGTCGGCAAAGCTCCTGTGACACGGGGTCAGGCATATGGATATGATCAAGCCTGTCAACTTTTTTACCGTTTTGCTTGACAACTCTTGCAGGTGAACCAACAGCCGTACAGTTTTCGGGAATCTCATTGAGTACCACCGAGCCTGCAGCTACATTTGAGTTGTCACCTATTTTAAAGGGACCCAGCACCTTTGCACCTGCACCTACAAGTACATTGTTGCCAAGGGTGGGGTGACGTTTGCCGTGGTCCTTACCCGTACCGCCGAGAGTAACACCCTGATAGATGGTGCAATCGTCACCGATGATTGCAGTTTCACCGATAACTACACCAGTACCGTGGTCAATGAAAAAGCGTCTGCCTATTTCGGCGCCGGGATGAATTTCTATATTGGTTTTCTTTACGCAGTGCTGCGAGATTGCACGGGCAAGAAAAAACATCTTATGCTTATAGCACCAATGGGCGCGTCTGTATGCTCTGACGGCTTTATAACCGGGGTACAAGAGCATAATTTCGATATTGCTTCTCGCTGCAGGGTCGCGGTCTTTGACACACTGCAAATCTTCTTTAAGTCTGTTAAACATAAAATCACCTGTAAAATATAAATAGCCTCCGATGCCATAAGCACCAGAGGCGTATAACGCGGTTCCACTCTGATTTATCACTCACAGGCAACATAATTATTGCCCTACCGTTAACGCCGATATACGCCCGAAGATACTGTAATTCCCCACGGGTGCTTCAGGGTGCATTTCATCACGTCTTCAACAAGGCACTTTCACCTGACTGCCTCTCTCTGAGAAGAAGAGTATGTGATTACTTCTCCCTTTCATCGCATTTAGATATTATAGTATATTATATACAGTCAGCAGTGAAATGTCAACACTTTTTTGCTGCCGAGGGAGAAAGTTTCTGCAAGCGGCGGGCGGCTCCATTAAAATCGCTTTGCGATTTTACGGCTACACAGTAGCCGACCCGCACAAAGTTCGGGGATCGGGCCGCCCCCCCCTTATTCCGCCCATTTAATTTTTCAGCCTCGCCCGCAGGCATTCTTTTTCCTGTCCCGGGAAAAGAATCAAAA
>JAZTYQ010000042.1:0-16560 GCA_045637065.1 Acutalibacteraceae bacterium | reverse complement strand
CGGCAATACTCTAAAAACTGAATAACACCTCAATGTGTCAACAAAATATCAAAAAAGTGTCAACACCATTGTGTTTCATTTATAGATATGATAAAATAATATAAATAAACAAAATGGTGGTGTGTGAGTTGAAGAAAAAATATACTTGGCTATCCAATCTAAAAAATTTTGAAAAGAATCCAAGTAAAAAATACATCAGGAAGTTTCGCATTTATCCTTCATTTATGTATCACCGATTAGACAAGTGGCTGAACAAGATGAGCTTGTTGGGTTGGCATTTAGTTGACAGCAACTTAATATCGTTTCTTTTTGAACAAGGTCCACCAAGAAAAGCGGTGTATTTTACATATGTGGTAAGTTCAGGTCGAAAAGATTCAGGCAAATACGATATAATGTTGCGACATCCGTTCATTGATAAGACATATGGTGTTAAAAACAAGCGATCAAAACTAAATAGTAACAAGTCTAAATCCTATTTGACCATAGAAATTGATACTGAGAAAATAGATATAGAAAATGACGAGTCCTATTTGGAACTTTTAAGTGACCGAAATAGCCTCAACAAAAAACTTGCAATAAGAAATTTTATATTGTTTGGAATTTCAATATTACTTTTTGTTGCTGTAACCCTGTTAAACAGATAAATTTTTAAATTACAAAGCTATAGGATTTAGTCTGTAAAAGTGTCAACAACTTTACAAAAAATATAAAAAATTAATCATAATTGCATGTGATTTTAAGGTGTTATGTTCATTTTCGCCGTCAGGCGGGCTTGACATGCAAGGGGTCGGTGGTTCGAGCCCACTCATCCTCACCAAAAAAAGACAAGTTTCTTCGGAAACTTGTCTTTTTTTATCCAATCCGAAGGATTGGTATGTAATCGTCGTCAGGCGTATGTAATCACTTGGTGCTTTTCTCCTTCGGATTGATTACATGCCTTTCTACGGAAAGGATTACATGCATCACGACTTGATGATTACATTCCGTCTGCGACGGATTGCATGCAATGCTTCGCATTGATTTTTTGCTATGCGGAAAGAGGAATCCATAGCAATAAGCTCTTTCTATAATTTGCAAAATATGCTATTATATTCATAATGACGGTTGTTGTAACAGAAAAGATAAAGGAGAATGCTAAATGATATTTGGTTTAATAGACAGAAAAAATCACGAGATTTATACCTATATGGGAGAGGTTTTTGAAGCAATTGACAATGCACAGAATCAGTATAATTGGTTAATTGCGGATTGCGAATGTTATCCCGAAAGCAAGAAATTTGAGCAGTTGTTTTCTCAGGAATACTGTTGGCTGTCCGGCAAAGAATTATCCGAGATAGTTGTGCAAGAGGAGTTTCAATGGATTTGGGGAGTGCTGTGCGGTTTTGAAAAGCATATTACGTTGGAGGAAGTGATGAAATATCCGTTACCGTCAGCTCAGGATTATAACGGCTACTATCAGAATCCCGTATCTGTTCAGCACCCTTTATCTTCAGTAGAAATTGCACCCTCAGACAGTTCGTGGATTGTAATTGTAAGTAAGGACAAAAGGATTGTTGATAATTATTTGAAGAGATATCCCAAAACAGAAGAGTTATCCGTTTATAATCAGCAATAAAGAATCCTTGACCTTTACCACTTAATCTGTTAAAATATCCTAAAAGAAGAAAAAAGGAGAAGTACTATGATAAAAAACAGAACAGCGTTCATACAGAAGTATATTTACTATGCAGGTCTGCTTATATACATAATGACAACAATTGCAGGCTGGTTTGGTGTTGATGCCGACAGCACAAGAATTAAAATTGATAAGGTTAGCCGTCAGCAGGAAATCACAGGCTGGGGTACATCAGGCTGTTGGTGGGCGCAGAAATTAGGTGAGTGCGACTCTGCCGAAGAGGTAACAAAGCTCATTTTCAGCCAAGAGGGTCTTGGTCTTAACATCTACCGTTATAACATCGGTGGCGGTGAAAAGGATAACCCCAACACCCGTCTTGACCGTAACTCATCAAGAAGCACCGAAAGCTTCCTTGTGTGGAACGAAGAAGCAGGTGAATGGGTCTATGACTGGAATAAGGATGCAGCAGCACAGAAGGTGCTTGAAATGGCGCTTAGCTATGGCTGTGTTGACACTGTTGTTATGTTTGCAAATTCGCCTCACTATTCAATGTGCGTTTCAGGTCAGGCTTCAGGCGGTCTTGAGCCTGCACAGTCAAACCTAAAAAAAGATTGCTATGACGACTATGTTGACTACTTCCTCGATATAACTCAGCACTTCATTGATATGGGCGTACCCGTAAAATATATCAGCCCCATCAATGAGCCTCAGTGGGACTGGGGTGGCGGTTGGGTAGGACAGGAAGGCTGTCACTATGAAATTGATGAAGCCGTAGAGCTTATCCGTATGTTTGCTCTTGAAATCAAGGAAAGAAATATGCCTGTTAAGCTCAGCGTACTCGAAAGTGGTCAGGTTGGCGACCACGCTATGGATTGCATCGATCTTCTCATGGCGGACGAAGACATACGTGATGTAATGGGTACATACGCGTACCACAGCTATTGGACAGACAGAAACTTCCTTCTCAAAGACGCTTTCGGCAAGTATCTCGATATAGAGTACCCCGAGGTTGAAGTTGAAATGAGCGAGTGGTGTGAGCTTCCCTGTCAGCACACAATTGATGATATCGACGGAGCTATCATTATGGCACGCACCATAGGTGAGGATTTGGCTCTTACAGGTGTAAACTCCTGGTCAAGCTGGGTTGCCGTTAACGAGGGCGGCGAATATGCCGACTCTATGATAGCCGTAGGCGACACCTACAACGAATACACAATTGCCAAGAGATATTATGCTATGGCGCACTACACCAAGTTTGTGCCTGTAGGCAGCTATGCAGTTGATGTGGACCTCAGTGTTGCCGATATTACATCTGAAAAAGCATGGTGGAAGCAGTGGATTGGCAATAGGGAATATCCTGTTTTCCTCACTGAAAACTATATGACTGTGTCCGCTTTCAGAACACCCGATAAGAAGTTTGTTGTTGTTATTGCAAACGAGGGCGAAGACAAGGAAATTTCCTTCAATATGCTTGGCTACAATATGAGTGTTTACACCACAGACGCAGAGAAAAATCTCGAACTAACTGCCGAAACCAAGGGACACAAAAAAATCACCGTCGGTGCAAAGAGCATCACAACAGTTGTGTTTGAAAAATGATATTTTGCGCTGTACTCTGCCGAAGAGGGGAGTAGCAGACTGCAGAAATAATCTCGCGTATATTAAAAATCCACCTGTGAAGGTGGATTTTTTGCATTATTCAAATATATCTGCTTCGTCTTTCAATTTTTTTCTCTTTTTATATAGTTTTACACATCCATAAAAACTAAGCAGAAAAAATAATATATTTAAAATACCTATATAGTTAAATTCGCTTATTCTGCTGAAATCTGTAACTGCCATATAGATATTTAGACCGCCGATATAAAGGTTAAATAAACTTAGCATAAGAAGAATTGATAATATTCTGTTCAGCTGTCTGATTTTGGATTTGTTGTCAGAGTAAAGCTCAAAAGGAGCGCCGTCGGTTTTCTTTTTAAAGTAAACCCAATCAAGATGGCTGTCAATTTTCTCTGCTCCTGTTTCCTCTATAAATTGAATATATTTTTTGCTTTCAGGGTGTGAAATACGGTTCTTGAGCTTTTCTGTTCGTATTGTGTATTCACCGGGTTGGCATTCATCAAAAGTATATTTTCCTATTCCTACTGATGTGAGTAGCAGTCCGTTGTTTGCCATTTCGTTGAGCCACAGTTCTTCTTTTTCATAATCCCAATCCCAAAACCATTTATGAATTACTTTCTTCATTATATACACCTCCTAAAATTCTTTTGCCGTTTGTGAGAAGCTCCTCCAATCTTTTTATTTCATCTAAGAGGACTTCTTTGCCTAAGGTAGTTATAATATATTCTTTCTTTCTGCTGTCTTTTTCTTCGGGTAAAGCACGTATCCAACCTTTTTCAATGAGATTGTTAATTGCTCCATAGAGAGTGCCTGCTGCAAGATGCACTCTGCCGTTTGATAGTCTTTCGGAGTTTTGCATTATGCCGTAGCCGTGTAAAGGCTCTGTCAGTGACAGCAAAATATAGAATACGGCTTCTGTAAGGGCTTGATTTTGCATATGATCATCTCCTACAATTTATTTCGTGAGTCGTTATATCGCCTCTCGATATATCAATTATATCGGACGCCGATATAATTGTCAATAGATTTTTGAAATTTCTATTGCTAAAGGGGAAAGCAGGCGGGGCGAAAAACAAAACTACCCTGCAAGGAAATCCCTGCAGGGTAAATTAATTATGTATAAAACTTATCTTCTTGCTTCAATAAGTCCGCCGGTCACATCGGGGTAGTTGGTGATAATGCTGTCAACACCGCAGTCGAGCATTTTGTTTATCATAATATCAACGTCAACTGTCCAGGGATTGAGCATAAGACCTGCTGCACGTGCAGCTTCAGCATACTTCTCGTTTACATACATACACTGGGGGTGAATTGCATCACAGCCCAGTGATTTTGCAAATTTGAAGGGCTGCCACATAATGCGGTATGTAATAAGGTGATTTGGCGCATAGAGATAGCCTGTTTTGCAGTTTTTGTCTATATGCTTTGCTTCAACAAGAAGTTTGGGGTCGAATGAAGAAATGAGAAGCTTGTCAAAAAGGCCGTGTTCCTTAACAGCCTTGATAGTTTCTCTTACAATAGCAGTTTCGTTTTCCTTGGGGCTTTTGATTTCTATGTTGAGTACGGAAATATCCGTTGTTTCAACATAAGAGAGGAACTCATCAATTGTGGGAATTTCTGTACCCTCAAATCTCTTGTTGAAATATGAGCCAAAGTCATAGCTTTTAAGCTCTGCAAGAGTTTTGTCTGCTATAAGACCTTTGCCGTTTGAGGTTTCATCAATTGTATAATTATGGCAAAGTACGATTTTGCCGTCTTTGGTGATGTGTACATCTGTTTCAAAACCATCACAACCGATTTCGACAGCTCTTTTAAAAGCGGGGATTGTATTCTGAGGAGCATATTTATTTGCACCTCTGTGAGAAATTACAAGACAGTCTGCCATTTTTTACATTACCTTTCCTTTTGATTGCCCTATGATTATATCATCTGAACATGGAAAAATCAAGGAGATTAAATATTTTTAATCAATAACAACTATTGTATTTGCGCAGCAAAGCCGTGTCCTCGCCGCCCCGATGCTGCGCATTCAGTACCCGACCTCGGACTTCAAAGCTAAAAACAATCCGCGGGATTGTTTTCCTGACGCTTCTCACCATCTTAGGGTTCAAGTCCCTTTGCTGTTTTAAAATCGGATAAAAAAACAACTCAGCAGTCTTTTGACTACTGAGTTTTGGTGCGAGAGACGGGACTTGAACCCGTACGAGCTGCCCCACACGCCCCTCAAACGTGCGCGTCTGCCGATTCCGCCACTCTCGCATATTCACTTCACTCTCTCGAGTGCTTGTATACTATATCACTTTTAACTCGGCTTGTCAAGGCTTTTTCTGAAGTTTTTTCAGCTTTTTTGTCGGAAGAAAAGGGACTGCTGTCTTTTTGCTTTACAGCAGTCCCTGTTGATTATTTATTTGGGTTGTAGGGCGGCGTTGTCATGGCAACGCCCTGAGAAACATCTGATTTTGTGGTGTCTTGAGTACCTTTATAGTCATTTGCAACCACCGTTGTAGGTTGAAGGGGTTTGCCTTCCTCATAAATTCTGCATTCGCTCTGTGCGGTACCGTCTTTAAGGCTGTGCTTGACTGTCAGGTTATCACTGACTGTGAAGAAGCTGTCACCTATATAAGTACCCCTGAGGAAGCTTATGCCTGAGTAAACATCTGCCACCTTGTGAGTGAGCTTGTGTCTGAGAGAAAGCGTGTTGTTCTCTATGTCTATAATATAGCAGGCGTAACCTGAAAGCTCATACTTGCCGTAAATCTGAACGGGGAGTGCAATGTAGCTTTCTCGGGTGTTGTAAATAAATGCCTTGGGATTATCTATAACATAGCTGTAGCTGTCATCATAGGTCAGGGTACTGATTTCCTTGGGTGCTGACATATCACTCACATCAAAAAGGGAAACCTTCAGAGATGAGAAGTCTGCGTTCTGTGCGTCGCCGTTATATCCTATGCCAAGGATAATATTATCGCTTATGGGGTGCATATATGCACTATAGCCCGGAAGCTTGAGTTCACCCTTTATTACGGGCTTTGTCGGGTCTTTAAGGTCGATAACAAAGAGAGGGTCTGTATTTCTGAAGGTTACAACATAAGCTGTGTTGCCCATGTAGCGAACGCTCTTAATTTGCTCATTCTTCGCAATGTCCTCGACCTTGCCTATAACTTTCATATCACTGCCCAGTACATAAAGTGAGCTGACATCAGCGCTTTTTTTGACACTGTAAACTGTTGTTGCTATTCTCAGGTTGCCGTTGTACTCGTCGAGACTGTACTGATTGTTAATGTGTCCCGGCACCTCGCCCTGAGCCTTAAAGGCAATGCTTGTACCCTTTAAGCTGAAGGCGGTGATAACTGAGTAGTTGTCGATGTCAATGTCTTTGTTTTCTTTTCTGTTTATATACTTGCTGCCGATAACATAAAGGTTATTCTGTGAGCAGTAGACTTGATTTCCACTTCCGAGAACTGCCAGTGAGGTTACTTCGCCGTCGGCAGAAGCTGTGTCGTAAGCCGTAAGGCAGATGTATCTGCTTGCCTTTTCATCTGTGATATAGATGCAGTCGCATCTGATTTCGCTGCCTGCAACCTCTGGTACGGAATTGGTTTTTGCCTCTTCCTCATCCTTGCCTGATACGGTGTACTCGGTGAGGGTGTAGACAACGGAGCCGACCATTCGTGAGCTTCTGTAAGAGCCGTCCTGTTCAACTTTTCTGAGGGTCTTCGGATTAGCTCTGTCTGTTATATCCATAACTACGCTGACGGTTTTACCGCCTGCACCGTAGCCGTAAGCACTGTCAACAAAGAAGCCGTAGCTGTAATAATTGTTTCCGTAGGTGCCTATAGCCACAAGAGTGTTGCCGCTGACATAGATTTCGTTGAGATTAAGAATGTCACCGTTATCGTTGTAGATATAGCCGTTATAAACTACGGTCATGGTTTCAGTGTCGATAATGCGAAGCTTTCTGTTGTTACTCAGGTCATAGCCGAGTACATAAAGATATCTGCCGTCATTTTTGATAATGTCAGCCTCGTCAACGCCCTTGGTCTGAGTGTTGGTTTCCCCGAATTCTTTAAGCACATCTGAGTTTGAGTTGATGCTTGTGCCGGGTGCACTTTCGGGTGCAGCGGCACTGCCTGTTGCTGCTGAATTCATATCAATTGCACTGTCAAAGATAAGATAGTTATCATAATAATTAGTATAATTGCTGAGTATGATTTTTTCTATTTCCTCACGGCTTTGTGCCTTGCGTATGCCTTCGGGAAGAACTTCCGCTTCAGCCTTCTGTTCGTTGTTTAGAGTCGGTGATACAATATTTTGCTGTTCCTGTAATATAGGCTTGTCGTCTATGTTGTTGAGTTTTATGTCAATCATATCACCGAAGGCAAAATTTGCTGTAAGCGCACACAGTACTGCAAGAACAAAGACCGCGGCAACTGAGCTGATTTTCTTGAAAGTAATTGTACTTGTCTTTTCCTGCTTTGTGTTTTTCAGCATTGAAACAATATTCTCTTTGCTGAGGCTTTCGGGCAGCTCGGGACATTCGTCAAATCTGCCCTTGATTTCATTGTATATTTCGTCGTTTATTTTCATTTTTGTCACCCCTTAAATCTGTAAGTATGTACGTAGTTTTTCAGCTGAGCGCATTATCTTAGAGCGCACGGTGGAATCCTTAAGTCCCATGATTTCGCCTATTTCCTTGCTTGAATAGCCTGCTGAGTAATAAAGGATAAGGATTTCCCTTTCCTCGTCACTGAGGTGGTTGAGAGCCCACCTGAGACTTATTATTTCATTTTCATCTTTTTCTTCGGCAGCGAGGTTTTGCACCGAGGAAATTTCAACGTTTTGCATATTGACCGCTTTTTCTCTGATAGCAGTGTTACAGCAGTTGTGGAGTATCTTGAACAGCCATGATTTGAAACTGCTGCTTTTTCTGAGAGTGCCTATTTTCTGAAAGGCAAGAAGCACACACTCACTTACGGCATCTTCTGCTGCGGCAGAGGTGCCGAGATAATAATAGGCAAAACGGTACATATCCTTAGCGTAAATCTCATACAGCTCGCCGAAGGCTTCGGCACTGCCTTGCTTTGCACTTTTGACCAGACTTAAAATTTCTGAGCTCATAATTTATCACATCCGTTCACCCTATAAGATGAAAATAGAAAGGGGTTTGTTGCATTCATTTTACAATAATTTTAATTTTGTTGCAACAGGCAGATTTTTCTGACAATAATTAAGATGAAAACTTTTTTGGAGGTACGCTATGGAAAAACAAACAAAAGCTAAAAAGACCAGACACAAGGTGAAAGCTGTCAGAGTGACATCGGGGGATAAGATTAAAAGCGATGTGCAGGGTTCATATACGGGAGTTCCCCTTGAAGGAGATGAAAGACCCGTGCAGGATGCGGATGACCTTTGATTAATTATGAATGAGGAATTATGAATTATGAATTGCGGGGGAGTGACTGCGATAGTCGGTTGCTCCCCGCAAGGTTTATTCGGGAGAGTATAATTTCTTACGATTTCCTTAAATCTTGATGTCTTATCTTGAATTAAGCTCACGGTAATGCTAAACTGTATTCATAAAGATTTAGGAGTAATTTAATGAAAAAGACGGTTAAAATTTTCAGTATAGTTGCAGGCGCGCTGCTTCTGGGCAACACAGCGCTTATGTCGGTTATCGCAAATTTCAATATAGGTCTTCTGCCCGTTGCAGGTCTTGGTGCGGTGCTTGTTTTATATGGCATATTTTTTGATAAGCTTCAGGGAAAGAAGCTTGTACATATTTTTTTGTGCTTGGGTCTTGCCGTACTGCTGTCCTTCGGCAGTTTTCTTGCGGTTTACGGCAGGAATGACAACGCTACCTTTGATGAGAAGACTGTTATAGTTCTTGGTTGTGGAATAAGAGGGGAGAGAGTAAGTGTAGGTCTTGCTAAACGCCTCAACAAAGCGGCAGAGTATCATAAGCAAAACCCTGAGGCTATGATAATAGTTTCAGGCGGTCAGGGACCTCAGGAGGACATAAGCGAAGCCCTTGCCATGAAGCGTTATCTTGTGGCAAAGGGAATTGACGAAGAAAAAATAATAATGGAGGACAAATCGACCTCCACTATAACTAATTTTGAATATTCGCATAAAATAATGAATGAACGCGGTCTGCCGTCTGACAGTGTGGTTTTTGTAACCAACGGATATCATGTATATAGAGCGGCATCCTATGCAAAGGCAGAGGGATTAACTGTCACTCATCTCGGAACAGATATTATATGGTACACTATACCTATGAATTATATGAGGGAAATGCTTGCCGTAGTTAAAATGTGGGTCTTTGATTAAGAATTATCCCACTGACATTTTTCCATATCGACCTTGACGGCGTCGAGGAATATTACGCCTTCACTCACAAGCATATCACGCTGAATACTCTCACCGCCGAAGGCAAAGCCTTCAGCTATTCTTCCGTCTTTTTTCACAACTCTGTGGCAGGGGATAACTCCCGGTTTGGGGTTTACGTGCAGTGCGTACCCCACAACCTGTGACCAACGGGGGTTGCCGGAGAGGGCTGCAATCTGCCCGTAAGTGGCAACCTTGCCTTCGGGTATTCTTTTCACCTGCTCATATATTTTTTCAAAGGTATTCATTTTATCACCTCAATTATATTTCTCTGATAAAAATATCATAAATCTTTTGGGAAATCAATGTTATTTTTCGACTAAATGTTGACATTTATTCAGTGGGGGAGTATAATCAATGAGCAATCCAAAATAAGTGGTGGAGTCTGTCATAGAGCAATATGTTCTATTTGTTGTGGATTGTAAATTCGGTGCATACATAATTTGTTTATCTGAATTTTGACAGAATCCGTTTTTGACGGATTTTTTCTTTTTTTGCACAGACTCAGAAGGAGAGTAAAAAATGAGCCCAATCACAATCACTGCTCTGGTTATCTTTGCCATAACCTACATACTTATGCTGGCGTTCCAGAAAATCAGGCCCTACGTTACTGTAGCATCAGCCCTTGTTTTTGTTGCTTTAGGTGCTGTTGCCACATTCAGTCCCGCGCTTTTCGGTGAAGGCTTCTTCGCTCTTTCAGACGGTAGCTTTGCTTACAGCTTCACTGATGCACTTTCGGAAATTGACTGGAATGTTATTATGATGATAGCAGGCACCATGGGTACTGTGTATCTTTTCATCGAGTCAAAGATGCCTCAGCTTATGTCTGATATTCTTATTTCAAAAATGCCTAATATGAAATGGGTTGTAGTTGCCCTCTCACTTTTTGCGGGTATAGTTTCAGCTTTTGTTGACAACGTTGCTACGGTGCTTATGATAGCTCCCGTTGCGCTTGCTTTCTGCAAGAAGGTGGGTGTTTCACCCGTACCCTCAATTATCTGCATTGCGGTTTCATCAAACCTTCAGGGTGCAGCAACTCTTGTTGGTGACACCACATCAATCCTGCTTGCAAAGGCAGCAGGTCTTGACTTCTCAGACTTCTTTATACACGACGGCCATGTGGGTATGTTTTGGGTTGTTGAAGCAGGTGCTGTTGTAAGTGCGCTTATAATTCTCTTTATGTTCCGCAAGGACAACGGCAAAATCGAATTCAGCGGCAGAACAAAGGTTGAAGATAAGTTCCCTACATATCTTCTTGTCGGTACCGTTCTTTCTCTTATTGCAGTTTCATTCATTCCTTATAAGGATGCTGCTGCAGAAGGTCAGTTCTATAAGCCTGACATTACAAACGGTATTATCTGTATCGCATTTTTCCTTGTAGGCATTGTACGCGAACTCCTCCTGAAGAAAAACAAGGAAATTGTCAAGAACGCATTTAAGGAAATCGACTATTATACAATAGTGCTTCTCACAGGTCTTTTCGTTGTTATCGGCGGTGTTAAGAGTGCAGGTGTTATTGATGTTATCGGTGATGCTATTGCTTCACTCGGCTCAGGCTCAATCTTCCTTGTTTACACTATTATCGTGTGGATGAGTGTAATTCTTTCAGCCTTTATTGATAATATTCCCTACACTGCAACAATGCTCAGCATCGTACCCGTTATTGCAAGTGAAATCGGTATTGAACCTACACTGCTTTACTACGGTCTTCTTTGCGGTGCAACTCTCGGCGGTAATCTCACACCTATCGGTGCAAGCGCAAACATTGCAGGTATCGGTATCCTCAGAAAAGAAGGATATGAGGTGAAGGCTACCACCTTTATGAAATACGGTGTACCCTTCACTCTTGCGGCGGTTATCACAGGCTACCTTATGTTGTGGCTTATCTGGATGTAATAATCAACAAAACAAATGCGACGGATTTGAAAAAAATCCGTCGCTGTCTTTTTACATATTGAAATATGCTTTCAGCTTCTCAATAGAAAAAGGTGTCTTTTCTCTCTTTTCTCTTTCCGCTTTTTTTACGGGTACATTGTGAGGATAAGGTGCAGGCTTGAGACCCTGAAGTCTTGCGGGTTCATCGACTGCCTTTTCTCCGCAGAGAGGACAAAGTGTATAGGTTTCAGATAAATCTACATTACATGCTTTACATCTCATTGTTCTGTCTCTCCGTTTCCGTGGGTGCTTTCCACTCTGATATTAAGTCCCTGCTGAGCGAGTATTCTGATGCTTTCCTTTGCCCAGCTTGTGTCGTGGCTGAGAATTGAGAAGCACAGGCTGAATATACCGTTTGCGCTCACTGCAGAGCAGGTGCTTATAAGTCCGTAACCGCTTGTGTCACCGTTTACACCGTCAATGCGTTCTATTCTGTTTCTGAGACTTTCAGAAAGCTCAGATTCTCCTGTGTTGGTGAGAATGGTTGTGTTGGCGCTATGGCTGCCGTGCTGCATCATACGGATGACGGGCAGCTTTATAAAGTTAGGAACTATCTTTATAACGGGATTATTGACAAGAGAGCCGAATTTGTTGAGCTGCTTCTGAAGCTCTTCTATAGCAAGGCGTTCTTTGAGCTGACCTCTTACACCGTCGCATACTTCATCGAAGGTCCAGTCTGTTCTGCCCTGAGGATGAAAATCAATCTTGGTCTGAATGGTGAAGTTTCTTATCGATTTTGTGGGGAAAAATCTTCTCAGATTTACAGGTATGCCAATGCAGATAACCTCGTTTATAGGAGCCTTAGCATTTTTTATTGCACCGAGGATAAGTGCTGCCGCAAGAAATTCCGTAACTGTCATTCTCTTCTCTTTTGAAGCTTTTCTGATTTCGGCAACACTTATCATAGCAAAAACAAGCTGCAGGAAATCCTTTTCAATTTCTCCCGGGAACTTATATGCAACGGTGTCTTCTTTTTCTGCCTTGGGACCGCCCTTCTGATAGTAGGTTTGGAAAGCGTTGCTGATTTCCTCTTCATCAAAAGGCTTGGGGTTATAAGGTGCATCAGGATTTTTTGAAAGCTCTGCATATCTTTCTATAAGTGCAGTGAAATATTCTGCGGAACCCTTGCCGTCACCTATGTGGTGGGCGCTTTCCATAGCAATTCGTCTTTTGTGATAGACAATTCTGAAGTCGGGTCTGCCGTCGTCACGCATTGTTATGGGAAGCAGCGGACGCGAAAACTCTTCTCTTATTTCGGGGGTTTTGTCGGTATATTCCTGATAGTTCCAAAAAAAGCCTTTTCTTAAAAAGGAGTGTACTGCAGGAAAGCGTTCTACCATATCTTCGGCTGCTTTTCTGAGCAGTACCGGATCGATTTCTTCGTCCCTGAACACTGCTGCAGTGCGGAATGTTCTTCCCCATTTTTTGCTGCTCAGGCAAGTGAACATAATAGATGCTGTATCTACCTTAGTCCAACGGTATTTTTCCATTTTTTCATCTCCGATAAGTGTATTTTTCTATATAGTAAAAATCAAACAAGTCTACCCATAATTATACCATATTTGGGAAGACAAGTCAATTTTTTCAGACGTTTTATTGGGTTGTGTAAATTTATTGTTGAGTGCAGATCGGGGCTTCGGGGCTCCACCACCGAACTTTGTTCGGTGCGGCGAACTGCGTTCGCCGTAAAATCGTTTCACGATTTAGTGGAGCCCCGCCCGCCTCTTCCGCTGACTGAAACATATTGCTTTTCATCAGACCTTCCTATATAATAAAAGTGAAAAAATTGCAAAATCCTGTAACGAAACAGTTTTTTTCAGCATTAACATACAGAACAAAGGAAAGGAGATGAGAAAAATGCAGTCAATGGATGACATATATCAAAGCTATGCCTTGACAGTATACAAATATCTTTTATCCCTTTGCAGAAATGATGATTTAGCTGAAGAACTGACACAGGAAACCTTTTATCAGGCCATAAAAAGCATAAAGCGCTATGACGGGTCGTGCCACATATCAACATGGCTTTGTGCTATAGCTAAAAATCAGTTTTTAGCATATCAAAGGAAACATCCCAAAACGGCTGAGTTAGAAGCTTATGATGCCGTAACACCTTCGGCAGAGTGTGATGCAGTGGCTTATGAAAACAGAATTGAGCTTCTCAGGCGGCTGCATTTATGCCCTGAGCCTTACCGTGAGATTCTGTATCTGAGGATATTCGGAGATTTATCCTTTAAAGAGATAGGCGATATTCTCGGCAAGAGTGAAAACTGGGCAAGAGTAACATTCTATCGTGGTAAAGAAAAATTAAGAAAGGAGCTTGAGACTTATGAAAAATAACCTTACCTGTGAGCTTGTTGAAGACCTTATGCCGTCATACATAGACGGTCTTACAAGTGAAGTGACAAACAACGCTCTGCGTGAGCATCTGGCTCACTGTGACAAGTGCAAAGCTAAACTTGAAAATATGAAAGAGCCTTATTCTCAGGAGAAAATTGAAGCGGAAAAGAAGGAGATTGATTTCCTCAAAAAGACGAGAAAAAGAAACATAAAAGCTGTGGTTTGCAGCATAATTTCCGTTGTGCTTGTGGTGGCAATTGCCTTTTGTACCCTGCCGTATATGGAAAGCGAACGGCTTTTTGAAAGGGACATATACTATGACCTTGAATTTGACGGAAGAACCTTTAAAATGACAATGATACCCATCAGCAATGAGATAGTAATAACCGATGTCATAAGAGAAGAATTCGGCTTTGGTGAGGTAGGACTTGACATAAGAGGCAAGAAAAGAAGTCCTTTCGGCAGCAGTAAAACATACACCTGGGAATACACTCCCGAAAGTCCAGACTCTGTAAAGATACTCAAAATTCTCAATAAGATTCTGTGGAAGGACGGGGAATACATTTCCGATATAACATGGGAAGCATTTAACACAAAGCGCTCTTATATGGGTGATATGCCCACTAACAGCAGAACGGCCTCTGCCTTGGGCATAGATAACTATCTTGGTTCTCACACAAATAAATTGCAGTCATCAAAAGAGCCTTATGAGTGGACAATGATGCTTTCTTATGAATTTTTACCTAAGCAGGTGAAAGAAAAAGAAGAACTTATGAGAAAGTATTCCTATGCCATATTAGGCCTTATCGGCAACCTTGGTGCAGTGACCTTTGAGTATGAAATATTTAATTCAGATGGCGAAAACAAAGAGTGCAAGCTGACAACTACAAGGCAGCAGGCAAGTGAATATTTCGGTGATGATATAGGTAAATGCTATGAGGATATAAGCGAGCTTCAGAGGCTTATGGAAATGACGGGCCTTGCTGATATGCCCTATGTGCAGCAGAATGACAGAGATAATATGTATTATGATGCCAAGTCAACTGCAATGATAAAGCTCTTCAATGCAAGTGATGCTGAAATAAAGAAAATTGCTCTTTATTGCCGTGAAAGCGAAGATATGAGTGCAGTAGGATTTCAGGAAGATGGAATAAATATAGGCAAAAACCCCGTTGTAACAACAGTTGATATGAACATCTGGCTTGAATCAAAAAATCTTTCATCAAATCTTTATGATGATTCAAGGCTTGGCAACCTTGCTGTTACAGCTGAGGTTTATGGCTGGAACGGCAATGTTTATGAGGTGAAGAACACTGTGGAAATCAGTGCAGCCTTCGGGGGAGTGTATTATGCTGTTTTAGACGGCAGCTTTGAGGATGGATTTACTATGAGGTTAAAGTAACTTCTTTAGGGGCGACGGAAACGTCGCCCCTTGGGTTTAGTCTGATGAAGAGGGAAGTTTCGGCGGCTCCATACCCGAACGCAGTTCGGGTCGGCGACTTTGTCGCCGTAAAATCGCTTTGCGATTTAATGGAGCCGCCTTCCACCGCAGACTTTCCTTTACAAAAGGGGAAATTCCCCGTTTTCTCTTGACATATTTTAAATTGGGGAGTATAATCTACCCAATATCGTTTAAAAGCTATGACTGAGAAAACAGTAGTCAACGGACAAGACTTTCCAGAGAGGGATTTGGTTGCTGAAAGAATCCTACTGTCCCCGAAGATGAATTTCGCCTCACGAGCCGCCTGTGAAAAGCAGGATGTAATTGCTGCATTAAAGCAAATTAAAGCGGCAGGGTACTGAAAAGACCTTGCAATTTGAGTGGTACCACGGAATTTTTTCGTCTCAATTTATTGAGGCGATTTTTATTTTATATGGAGGTTTATTATGGATAACAAGATTGCTGCAATCAAAGAGCAGTTTCTCAGTGAACTTGCAAAAGCCGAAAACTCTGCGGACCTTGAAGCAATAAGAGTTGCTTATCTGGGCAAAAAGGGTTTTGTCACCGAGCTTATGAAAGAAATGAAAGATCTTTCAGTGGAAGAAAAGAAAACTTTCGGTCAGAAGGTAAATGTAATCAAGGGCGAGGTAACAGATAAAATTGCCGAAAAAAATCAGGAACTCAAAGAAAAAGAGCTTCAGAGAGAAATTGAATCAATGCCCGAGTTTGATATTTCAATGCCCCCCACACTTGGTGAAGGCTCATATCATCCCGTGACACTTGTTCAGCGACAGTGCGAAAACATCTTCAAGTCAATGGGCTTTGCTGTTGAAGATTATTCAGAAATCGTTTCTGACTATCAGTGCTTTGAAGCTCTCAACATCCCCAAACACCACCCTGCAAGAGATATGCAGGATACCTACTATCTTGATAACGGACAGCTTCTCAAGAGCCACACTTCAGCTGCTCAGAATGCTATTTACAAGAAGTATAAGGATGCACTTATCAATGACGGTGTACCCATCAAGGCTATCTTCCCGGGCAGATGCTTCAGAAACGAAGCAACTGATGCCTGCCACGAGAATACCTTCTTCCAGATGGAAGGTGTTATGGTTGATAAGGACATCTCCATTTCAAACCTTATCTACTTTATGAAGACAATGCTCTCAGAGGTTTTCCAGAAGGATCTCAAGGTAAGACTTCGTCCCGGCTTCTTCCCCTT
>JAZTYQ010000041.1:0-34528 GCA_045637065.1 Acutalibacteraceae bacterium | reverse complement strand
TATGGGAATAACCGTAAGGCCATTTGCACTCATTTCGTCAAGAAGAGTATTACGGGGTGGCTCAAGAGAAAAATCGTGGCGTCTTGCCGTTCTTTTAAAAGAGGGATATTCACCCTCAAAGGGTCTTGCAATAACTCTGCCCACAGCGTGCTCACCACAGAGGATTTCTCTTGCGGTCTTGCAATAATCGTAGAGCGTTTCTATGGGGACAACATCCTCGTGGGCGGCAATCTGAAAGACACTGTCGGCTGAGGTGTAGACTATGAGGGCGCCTGTTTTTATATGCTCCGCACCGTAATCTTCAATTACCTTTGTGCCTGAATAAGGCTTGTTGCAGATGACTTTTCTGCCGGTCTTCTTTTCAAATTCACTTATTATCTCTTCGGGAAAACCCTTGGGGTAGGTGGGGAAAGGCTTTTCGGAAATAAGACCTGCAATTTCCCAGTGACCTGTTGTGGTGTCCTTACCCTTGCTTTGTTCAGTCATTCTGCCGTAAGCACCTATGGGGTTTTCCTCTTTTTCACCGAAGGAGATACCGTCAATGTTATAAAGTCCCAGCCTTGCCATATTCGGTACAGAGAAGCCTTCCTGCATATGGCAGGAGCGAAGGGTATTACTGCCCTCATCACCGTAAAGGTGACCGTCGGGCATTTGGCCTATACCAAAGGAGTCAAGGACTATAAGAAAAACACGCTTTATCATTGAGCATCATCCATTCTTGCTGCGGTTTCAAGGGCTATTTTCATCATATCTGTAAAGGTGTTCTGTCTTTCCTCGGCACTGCAGCCTTCTCCCGTTGCAGGAATATCGGATATAGTGCAGATGGCAAGAGCCTTCTTGCCTGCCTTTTTAGCTGTGAGATAAAGGGCTGCAGCCTCCATTTCAACGGCAAGTGAGCCAACCTCTGCCCATTTTTTCAGACAGTCGGGGTCAGCATCATAGAAGGTATCGCTTGAGAAAAGATTGCCTACCTTAAGGCTCAGACCTAAGTCTTCGGCAGAGTTCACAGCAGCACACAGAAGCTCATAGGAGCAGGTGGGTGCAATAGTACCCCTTACGCCGTATTGTGAGGCGAAGTTTGAGTTTGTGTTTGCGCCGAGACCTGCAACGATATCACGGAGCTTGACTTCACTGCTCAGACCGCCTGCAGAGCCTACGCGGATGATGTTTTCAACACCGAAGAAATTATAAAGCTCGTAGGAGTAAATGCCGATTGAGGGCATACCCATACCGCTTGCCATAACGCTGACCTTGTGTCCCTTATAAGTGCCGTTGTAGCCGTGAATGCCTCTGACGTTGTTTATGAGCACGGGATTTTCAAAGAAAGTTTCTGCAATCATTTTTGCTCTGAGTGGGTCACCGGGCATAAGCACAGTTTTTGCAAATGTAACGCCCTCGGGCAGATTTATATGGGGAGTTGAGATTGACATAATATCATCCTTTCTTAATAGCCTGAACCGTTTTCATTTTTGACTATTTTAACAATTCTGCTTGTGCCAAGACGGTTTGCGCCGAGACTGAGCATATCTTCCGCATCCTTGATGCTTGCAATGCCGCCCGCAGCCTTTATGCTGAGATGAGGCTCAACATTTGCGCTGAAAAGAGCAATATCTTCTCTTGTTGCACCGCCTGTTGAGAAACCGGTTGATGTCTTGATATAATCGGCACAGCTCTTTGATACGATTTCGCACATCTTTACCTTTTCTTCATCGGTGAGAAGGCAGGTTTCAATTATAACCTTAAGAAGCTTGCCGTCACAGCTGTTTTTGATTTCGTTGATTTCATAGAGTATATCTTCATATCTCCTGTCCTTGAGCATGCCGATGTTTATAACCATATCGATTTCATCTGCACCTTCTCTTACAGCTTCGGATGCTTCAAAGCATTTCACTGCAGTGGTGTTATAACCGTTGGGAAAACCGATTACGGTGCAGATTTTAAGGCTGTCACCTACATATTCCTTAGCTTTTTTTACATATGAGGGTGGAATGCATACACTTGCACAGCCATATTTTATGCCGTCATCGCATATAGCTTTGATTTCATCCCAGGTCGCATCCTGAGAAAGAAGGGTATGGTCAACCTTTGAAAGTATTTCTTTGATATCCATAGTAATTACCTCACAATTATATTATGATTTAATTTTACATCTCTAATGGTAAAAAGTCAAATAAATTGAAATAAATGTAATCTTGTTTTCATAAATATCTAAGGGTGATATTATGAAATTTTTAAAGGTACCCATCTGTCTTATTCTTATTATTATGCTAAGCGGCTGCACGAAAAGTCAGTTTATGGATTTAAGCGGATTTATCCACAATTATAATGAGGTAACAAACGGAAATACGGCAATCACTGATTTCATATACCGCAAAGACGAAAACTCGGAGTATAAGCTCATAAAAGGAAATATCCTCATCACGCTGAAAGAGGCGTCTGACGGCAAAATATGTGAATGCAGAGTGATGATGCTGAAGCTTGATGAAAAGGGGCAGAGAAGCAATAGTCTCCTCTCAGACGGTGAGGCTTTTTATGCGGAAATAATAAATGTCATAGAAGCTTTCTGCCACTATGACGGGTACTCTGCCGAAAAATTGGCAGGGGAGTTTGCCCTTGGGAAAAATGCAGATTTTCTCAAAGAGGGGGAGCTTACCAAAAAGCAGGATAACTTCTATTTCGTTTATTATTCCACACCTCTTGTATGTCAGATGATGATATATGACACATACCTGACAAAAATCGAAACCACCAAAAAGCCTAAGACTTTACTGCCTGAAGAAAAAAGCCACCCGTATGAAACGAGTGGCAAGGATGATTAATCGAGAATATAAAGTCCTGACTTGAGCCAGACGAATTCTCTGCCCATAACATTGATGTATTTATACACCTTTTCATTGAAAACACGGTAATCTCTTACGGAGTTTGTCTGAATGTTAAGGGTGCGGATTTTCTTTGAGGACTGATTGCAGATATAAAGGGTGCTGCCGTGAAGAGTAACTGCACAGGGGCTTTCAAAGGCTGTAGCATCGCCACCGCCAACACGAAGAAGAATTCTGCCTTCACGGGGTGAGTATTTGATGATTGCATTTTCTGAGGGTACGGCACACCAGACATAAGCTCCGTCAACAGCAATATCACAAACGGGAGAGCCGTGATATGTAAGCAGTGAGGAAACATTCAGAGAGCCGTCGGTGTTGAAGATGTTATATTCACCGCTGGGGAATATAGCCATAACTCTGTTGTCATTGAGTACACCTACATCGCAGGAAACATAGTCGCCCAGCTGCTGTGCAATTTCTTCATATTCATAGCCGAATTTTATTTTGAGATAAACGGATTTCTTTATATGAGTGAATTTATCGTTAACAGCATCGTAGCCGTAAAAATTAGCCTTTAATCTTCCGTCAGGAGCAACGCCCTTTGTTGCAAAAACAAAACCTTTTTTAAAAGGTGTTATATTTAAAATCTCGCCTGAGAATACATTTTCCATTTAAATTTCCCTAACCTTTCTGTTTATCAGTTGCCTTCCATGGCACCAAGCTCTTCAAGCTCTTTTTTATCAACTTTAATCTGAGTATCTTTTATGATTTTGACATCTTTTCTGTTTGTCTCAACAGGGGCAGCCTCGGGACGCTTGTCAAGGCTGACCTTAAGCTTACCGGTAAGCAGATTGAAATCAACAACAGTACCTCTGCCTTCGGCGGTGTCAACAATAGCACCGTTTTTAGGTGTTATTCTCAGCAGATGCTCATAAGCCTCCTGCTCATATTTAAGGCAGCACATAAGTCTGCCGCAGGTACCGCTGATTTTAGCTGTACTAAGGAAAAGGCTCTGTTCTTTTGCCATTTTAATTGAAACGGGTTGGAACGAACCTAAGAATGTGCTGCAACAGAAGGCTCTGCCGCAGATGCCGAGACCGCCCACTTTTTTGCTTTCGTCTCTTACGCCTATCTGACGAAGCTCAATACGGGTGTGGAATATGGCAGCAAGGTCTTTGACAAGTTCTCTGAAATCCACTCTGTTATCGGCGGTGAAGTAAAAGAGAATTTTATTTCTGTCAAAGGTGTATTCAACATCAACCAGCTTCATAAGAAGTTTATGATCTGCAATTTTTTTCTGGCAGATGTCAAAGGCTTCCTTTTCTTTCTTTTTGTTTTCTTCAACAGTGATAAAGTCCTTCTGAGTTGCCGGGCGGACAACTGGCTTTAAGGGGGCGGTTATCTCTTCATCGGGAATTTCTCTGTTGCCTATTGAAACCTCGCCGAATTCCAGGCCTCTTGCAGTTTCAACAATAACCTTGTCACCGTTTTTATATTTATTATTCTGCGGGTCAAAATAGTAGTTTTTGCCCACTTCCTTGAATCTGACTGATATTACCTCTGCCATAATCAATTATCCTTTCTGCTTTATGGAGTAAAACACGGCACTGAGCCTGGTAATGCTCAGGTTATGGTTTGCCGCATTTTCGGTATTTTCTATGATGCTGCCCGTTTCTTCAAACAGACGCAGCAACTTTTTCTGAGTGAGAGAAGTTTTCAGCATTTCAGCCGTTTCCTTGGCATCACTTATCAGTACCCTGCCGCCGCTTGCTATTATGAGCGCATCTCTTATTATGTGAAGTGACGCTTTGAGTGTGAGCAGAAACAGAGTTTTATCTTTTTTGAAAACAGCCGTTTTTCTTATGAAGCTGAGTTCCGATTCACTGACGAAGCAATTGAGAAGCTCCTTTGCAATTTCTTTAGCCTGTAGTGATTTTTCATCTGAAAGGGTGTTTACTTCTTCACCGAGGCTGTAGGCTGTAGCTCTTGAAATTATAGTTTCAAGCAGTGATGCTTTAGAAGGGCAGGTGAGAATAAAGCTCACATGAGGTGAAGGCTCTTCAAAGATTTTCAGCAGTGCATTCTGAGACTGCACATTCATAAGCTGAGCCTCTTTTATAATAAAGACACTTCTGTCACCGTCGTTGGGAAGCACTGTAGCCAATGTCTTGATGCTTCTTATGGTGTCTACCTTTATCATTGAGCTTTTTTCGTCTTTTATTATTATGTGAAGGTCGGGGTGCGAAGAGTTTTTTATCTTCCTGCATGAAGAGCATACGCCGCAGGGCTTGCTTGTTCCCTTGCATAAAAGGTGCATGGCAACAGCTGCAGCTGCAGCCTCTCTTGTTTTTTCATCGGAGCCTTCAAGAATAACAGCATGTGAAAGCCTTGATGAATCAAGAGCGTTTTTTAATGTATTTTTCATAGCCGGGCTTATATTTATATCTTCAAACACACTTATTCCTCACATAGTTTTTCATACTCCGGAATATTATACAATAAATAAGTTGTTTTTACAATAGTTAAATTTTAAATTTTTATAAGGGTTTTTCTTTTGTGAAACGACAAATTACTACACAGAGGAATATAATTACTTTTTAGAATAAAAATTCATTATTTTACAAATTTTTTTTATTAAATTAAGGAAAAACCGCTTAAAAGGTATTGATATTTTTGATTTATGTGTTAAAATGAAATCACAAATTATTAAGGAGGAAACTATCATGGCATATGTAATTGGTGACAACTGCGTTGCTTGCGGCGCTTGCGCAGCAGACTGCCCCGTTGAAGCAATCAGCGAAGGAGACGGCAAGTTCGTTATTGATGCTGACACATGCATCGAATGCGGCGCTTGTGCAGGTTCATGCCCCGTTGAAGCTATCAGCGAAGGCTAATAACTCACACTGTAGGGACTGTCTTTTTGGCAGTCCCTGTTTTTTTATCTTGACATAAACACTCAGAACATATAAGATTATATAAGTAATAAACATAAAACAGGGAGGTGCTCTTATGATTGCAGGCATAGTCTGTGAATATAACCCTTTTCACAACGGACATTTATATCATATCAAAAAGACACGTGAGTCCGGTGCAGATTATGTTGTCTGCGTTATGAGCGGCAACTTTGTTCAAAGAGGAGAGTGCGCTTGCACCGATAAATGGCTTAGAGCAAAGGCGGCGGTGCTGGGTGGTGCAGATGTTGTCATAGACCTGCCAACCCCCTGGAGCTGTGCTTCGGCTGAAACTTTTGCAAGAGGCAGTGTAGGACTTCTTATGAATTTCGGCATTGATATGCTTTCCTTCGGCTGTGAGACTGACAGTAAAGAGCTTCTTATGAAATGTGCAGGTGCCACGGATAATGAAGAGGTTTCTTCTTTCGTCAAGCGTGAAACGGCAAAGGGATTGTCTTATCCCTCGGCGGTGCAAAGGGCAGTGGAGGAAATCTTTGGCAGTGAATACGCCAAGGCTCTCTCTCAGGCTAACAACACCCTTGCAACGGAATATATAAAACAGCTTATTAAATACGGCAGAGAAAATGATATTCTTCCTGTCAGGCGTGAGGGTGTTTCTCACGACAGCAGAGAAACAAAGGGCAATATCGCAAGTGCCTCAATGATAAGAAATATGGGACTTGAGGGCGGCTCTGACTATATGCCTGCGGATATAGCTGAGCTTTTTGGCGGTGAAAGGGAAAAAGGCTATGCGCCCGCCTGCCTCGCGTACAGTGAGAGAAGCATATTAGCTTGCCTTCGCAGTATGAAAAAAGAGGACTTCTCACTTTATGTCAGCGATGAAACAGGACTTGCCCCAAGAATTTTTGAGGCGGCTAAAAGGTCAGAAAGCCTTAATGAGCTTTATGAAAAAGCCAAGAGCAAAAACTATACCATGTCAAGGGTACGCCGTGAGGTGATGAGCCTTTATTTGGGCGTGAACAAGCAGTGGAGCGAGGGTATACCGCCCTATATGAAAATTCTTGCTGTCAGTCAGAGAGGTCTGACACTGCTCTCAAGGGCTAAGGAAAACTCTTCGCTGCCCATTGTCACAAAGCATTCCGAGGCTGAAAGGCTTACGGGCAAGGCAAAGGAAATCTATGATGCCGAGTGCAGAAACACCGACCTCTTTATGCTTATGAGCAAAAAAATAAGAGAGTGCGGTCTTGAAAAAACACACTCTCTGTGGGTAG
The DNA here is from genome assembly GCA_045637065.1 of Acutalibacteraceae bacterium. Lineage (GTDB taxonomy): Bacteria > Bacillota > Clostridia > Oscillospirales > Acutalibacteraceae > UBA6857. The sequence continues at coordinate 27,526 of JAZTYQ010000041.1, read as the reverse complement.
CTAAATGAGTTCGCCTATTAGATAATCTTCATGGGGAGCATCTGTTATTTTAACATCAACTATACTGCCTTGGTAGTCCCGAGGCAGTTTTACTTTTACGGGAATATAATTTGCAGTGTGACCCGTAAAGAAGCCGTCCTCGTTTTCGCTTTCTATGAGTACGCCATAGACTTTACCTACCTGATTTTTAAAGAAGTCCCGTCTGATCTTGTCCGTCTCGGCGGCAAGAATTCTGCAGCGCTCGTCCTTTATGCTTTTATCAAGGTGACCCGTCAGCTTTTCGGCACGGGTGCCTTTTCTTATTGAATAGGGGAATATATGCACCTTTTCGAAGGCTATTTCCTTAGCAAAGGCAAGGCTTTCAGCGAAGTCCTCTTCACTTTCACCTGCAAAGCCAACCATAATATCTGTTGTCAGAGTGCAGTCGGTAAAGCACTCACGGAGCTTATTTGCAATTTTACGGTACTCGTCGGCAGCGTAGTGTCTGTTCATAGCTTTAAGGGTTTTGTCGCAGCCGCTCTGCAGTGAAATATGAAACTGAGGGCAGAGCTTTTCGCACTGTGACAGAGCCTCAACAATCTCGTCTGTCAGATGGTCAGGTTCAAGGGAACCCAGGCGCACACGAAGTATTCCCTCAGTGTCATTGGCAATTTTCACCGCTTCGGGGAAGGTGCAGCCAATATCCTGACCGTAGGAAGAAAGGTTGATGCCCACAAGCACAACCTCTTTATAGCCGTTTTTTGCAAGGCTTATAAGCTCTTCTTTCAGCTCATCGAGAGGCTTACTGCGTACCCTGCCGCGGGAGTAAGGTATAACACAGTAGGAGCAGAAGCGGTTGCAGCCGTCCTGAATTTTCACATAGGCTCTCGTTCTCTCGTCAAAGGAGGTTATGGTGTCACCCTGAAAGCTGTCGCCGTTTTTATGCTCGCAGACCTGAAAAACTCTCGAAGAATATTTAATATAGCTTTCAAGCATATCGGGTAGGTCTTTGTTGTTTTTATTGCCCAGAATTATGTCCGCCTCAAGCAGATCCTTAGCCTTTTCGGGATAGGCCTGAGGCATACAGCCCGTGAGAACAACAATGCCGTGAGGGTTTTGTCTTTTGAAGCGTCTTACAGCCTGACGGGTTTTTCTGTCGGACTCTGCCGTAACGGTACATGAATTGACCACAAAGACATCGGCAGTGTCATTATCGCTTACTGTTTCATATCCTTTTTTTCTGAGCTTTTCGCCCATGGCCTGAGTTTCATACTGATTTACTTTGCAGCCCAGGGTGTAGAATTTAACTTTCATTTATCTTGCCTCATAGATTTAATAGTTCAAGGGCAATTATATATTACTATCCCTTAAAGGTCAAGTTTTATTTATCTTTAAACATTCATACTTATAATTGAGGTGATATAAGTGAAAAAGCTCACAGCAATTATTTTATCTTTATTTTTGATTCTGCCCCTTAGTATTATCTCCCATGCCGAGGGGGAAACTGTTATTGATGTCAAAGCCAAGGCGGCACTGCTTATGGACGCTTCAACGGGTGAGGTGCTTTATTCCTTCAATGAAAACGAAAGACTTTATCCTGCTTCCGTGACTAAGATTATGCCACTTCTTTTGTTTATGGAAGCTCTTGACGGCGGAAAAATTTCTCTTACGGATACGGTGACGGCAAGCCCTACGGCGGCAGGAAAGGGAGGCAGTCAGATATGGCTCAAGGAAGGTGAGCAGATGACCGTGGATGAGCTGCTTCGTGCAACGGCAATCGGCAGTGCAAACGATGCCTGTACGGCACTGGGTGAGCATATAGCAGGCAGTGAAACCGCATTTGTTAAAATGATGAACGACAGAGCAAAAGAGCTTGGAATGACGAACACAAATTTCGTAAATTGCTCGGGTCTTGACGACGACACTACGGAGCATCTGACAACGGCACTTGATATAGCCATAATGTCAAAGGAGTTGCTTTCGCACGAGAGAATTAAAACCTACACAACGGTATGGATGGATTCACTCAGAAATGGTGAAACTCAGCTTGTCAACACAAATAAATTAGTCCGATTTTACAGTGGCACTACGGGACTTAAAACGGGTACAACCTCAAAGGCAGGTCACTGCCTGAGTGCCTCAGCTCAAAGAGACGGATTACACCTAATAGCTGTGGTTTTAGGTGCTTCCAACAGCACAGACCGCTTTGAAGGTGCAAAGGCTATGCTTAACTGGGGCTTTGCCAACTTTGAAACGGTGACACCTTCCGTTGACTCTTCACTTTTCGGTGAGGTGAAGGTGCTAAGGGGCATAGAGGACAGTATCAGACCCGTTCTCACGGGTATAAAGCCCCTCACCCTTAAAACGGGAGAAAAAAATAAGCTTGAAACAGTGATAACTGTCAGTGAGGATGTGGAGGCTCCCGTGGAAAAAGGTCAGGTTCTCGGCAGTGTACAGCTTAAACTCGATGACGAGGTGATAGGTGCCTATAATCTCATAAGTGAAAAGGCTGTCGAAAAAACAACGTTAGGTCACATTATGTTAAGATTTTTGAGAAGTCTTACAAAAAGTGCATAATAATTATCGTCTAATCAGTTGACAAATCGTCAAATTTATATTAAAATACAAAAAATAGATATACTAATTTAGGAGTCAGGTTTAATGTCATTAGAATTTAAGAAAAAGTATGTTTCTGCTTTCCTCAGCGACGAAGAAATCCTTTCATATCAGGAAAAAATCACAGCTGCTCACAAGGCACTTCACGAAAAAACAGGTGCTGGCAGTGATTTCACAGGCTGGGTTGACCTTACCGTGGATTATGATAAGGATGAATTTGCAAGAATAAAGGCAGCTGCAGAAAAAATAAAGAAAAACAGCGATGTTCTTATCGTTATCGGTATCGGCGGCTCATATCTTGGTGCAAGAGCCGTTATCGAATTTATAAAGAGTCAGAGTTACAACGACCTGAGAAAAGGCACACCTGCAATTTATTTTTCAGGCAACAGCATTTCATCCTCATCTCTCAGCGAGCTTATTGAAATCTGCAAGGATAAGGATTTCAGCGTCAATGTAATTTCAAAGTCAGGCACAACCACAGAGCCTGCAATTGCTTTCAGAATTTTCCGTGAGATGCTCACTGAAAAGTACGGCAAAGAAGGTGCTGCTGAAAGAATTTTTGTCACAACAGACAAGGCTAAGGGTACTCTTAAAAATCTTGCCGACAAGGAAGGCTATGAAACCTTCGTTGTACCCGACGATGTAGGCGGCAGATACAGCGTACTCACTGCAGTAGGTCTTCTTCCCATAGCTGCAGCAGGAATTGATATTGATGCTCTTATGCTCGGTGCGGAAAATGCAAGAAGAGAGCTTATGAGTACTGATATAAACGAAAACGATTGCTATAAATATGTAGCTATCAGAAACGCTCTTTACAATAAGGGCAAGAAAACAGAAATGTTTATCAGCTATGAGCCTTGCTTCACAATGATGAATGAGTGGCTCAAGCAGCTTTTCGGCGAAAGCGAAGGCAAGGAAGGCAAGGGCCTTTTCCCAACATCAGCAATTTTCTCAACAGACCTTCACTCTCTTGGTCAGTATATCCAGGAAGGCGAAAGAATTATGTTTGAGACTGTTGTTTCCTTCAAGAAGCCCAAGCATGAAATCTTCATCGAGGAAGACCCGGAAAATGTTGACGGACTTAACTTCCTAACAGGCAAGAGCATTTCCTTTGTCAATGAAAAGGCATATCAGGGAACGGTTCTCGCTCACAATGACGGAGGCGTACCCAACATTATCATCAAGGCTGATGATATGACAGAAAAATCACTTGGCTATCTCATTTATTTCTTCGAGAAGGCTTGTGCAATTTCGGGCTATGTTTTAGGCATAAATCCCTTTGACCAGCCCGGCGTTGAAAGCTATAAGAGAAATATGTTTGCACTTTTAGGCAAACCCGGCTATGAAAATGAGAAAGAAGTACTTGAAGAAAGAATCAATAAGTGATATAATAAAGGTGTAATTGAATAGCAGGTGCCGAAAAAGCATCTGTGAAGCAATAAATAAAAGGAGGAATTATAAATGATTTCTATTATTTTAGGACACAAAGGTTCAGGAAAGACCAAGCGCTTGATTTCTTGCGTTAACCAGGCAGTTGAAACTTCAAAGGGCAACGTAGTTTGCGTTGAGAAAGAAACCAAGTTAACATATGATGTTAATTATCAGGCAAGACTTATTGCAACTGACGATTATGAAATTAAGGGCTACGCTTCATTCTTCGGCTTCCTTGCAGGTGTATGCGCAGGCAACCATGACATCACAGACGTACTTGTAGATGCTACACTTCGCATCGGCGGCAGAAACTATGAAGCTCTTGCAGAGTTCCTTGAGAAGATTTACGAGCTTGCATCAGCTCACGAAAAGAACTTCGTTTTCACAATCTCAGCAGACAAAGACGAGCTTCCCGCAGCAATCTTCAACTTCTGCACAATCCTTGAATAAGAACAAACACGAAGCTGTCGCGAAAGCGGCAGCTTTATAATTAGGGATTCGTAATGCGGAATTCGGAATTGCGGGTGAGTATCGGAGAGTAAACAGCTCTTTTCCCGCCGAGAAAGTAGGTGGTGCGGCGGCTCCATACCCGAATAAATTCGGGGCGGCGACGTTGTCGCCGAAAAATCGCGAAGCGATTTAATGGAGCCGCCCAAGCAGGGGCTATAAAAAAGTGAGGAAATAAAATGACTTTTGAATACGAAAAACAAGCTATGGCTGAAGGCTACAAGGTAGTCTGCGGTGTTGATGAAGCAGGCAGAGGGCCTCTTTGCGGTCCCGTATGCGCTGCAGCAGTTATATTGCCTCTCGACTGCGAAATCGAGGGCATCAACGACTCAAAAAAACTCAGCGAAAAGAAACGTGATATGCTTTATGACATCATAAAAGAGAAAGCTCTGGCATATTCTGTAGTGATGGTTGATGCAAAGACCATAGACGAAATCAATATATTACAGGCTACCTTCAAGGCTATGCGTGAAGCAGTTGAGGGGCTTTCAATTAAGCCCGATATTGCACTTATAGACGGTAACGGCAAACCTGGTCTTTCCATTGAAGAACGCACTCTCATAAAGGGTGATGCCAAGAGCATTTCCGTTGCAGCTGCTTCAATTCTTGCTAAGGTCACAAGAGACAGATATTGCCTCGAAATGGACGAAAAGTACCCCGAATATCAGTTCGCAAAGCATAAGGGCTACGGCACGAAGCTTCACTACGAAATGATAGCCGAATACGGCATCTGCCCCGAACACAGACGCACCTTCCTTAAAAAGATATTAGGTGAGTGATATGGGCAGCACACAAGTTACGGGTACCGCAGGCGAAAACTATGCGGCAGAGTACTATAAAAGCCGCGGCTTCGAGATAGTGGCAAGAAATTTCCATTCACGCTACGGTGAGATTGATGTTATAGCCGAGAATGATTTTTATATTGTTTTCTGCGAGGTCAAGACCCGAAGTGTAAAGGCAATTGAGCGACCTTCATCGGCTGTAACCAAGGCAAAAATCAGAAAGCTGACCCTTACCGCCATGAAGTTTCTCGGGGATTTCCCGAGGGATAAGCAGCCCCGATTTGATGTGTTTGAGGTCTGGCAGAGCGGAAAGGATATAGTAAAATCTGAGCTTATTGAAGGTGCTTTTCAGGGGGAGGACTTTTCGGGCAGTTATGATGTATTCTGATCTTCACTGCGACAGTATAACCAAGGCTTATGAGAAAAAGATGAGCATTACTGACAGCAGACTTGCTGTGAAAATCAGCTCGGATAAATTTATAAAGCGTGAGCAGTGCTTCGCATTGTGGCTCAGTGATGAGCTTCATGGGGAGGCTGCTTTTTGTTATGCTAAAAAGCTACTGCAATTCTATAAAGAAAGTGAAGATAAAATAAAAAGCAGGGGAGTGATACCTCACCTGACAATAGAAAACGCCTCGGCACTTGGCGGAAATTTAGACAATATTGCTTATTTCAGAGATCAGGGGGCAGTTATGATGAGCCTTAGCTGGAACGGTGAAAATGATCTGGCAAGTGGTGCTGATGCAACCCACGGGCTTAAACCGAAAGGCAAGGATGCAATAAGAGAAATGGAAAAGCAGGGGATTATTCTTGATGTGTCGCACCTGAATGAAGATGGCTTTCGTGATGTATGTAAAATGGCAACAAAACCTTTTATTGCTTCCCACAGTAACTGCTATGACATATGCCCTCATAAGCGCAACTTAAAGAAGTGGCAGCTAAAGGAAATCATAGACCGTGGCGGACTTATAGGTATTAACTTCTATCCTGCTTTTTTAGGTAAAGGGAGTGTATTTGAGAGAATAAGAGATAACATTGAATATATCCTCTCTCTCGGCGGTGAAGACTGCATAGTTCTCGGCAGTGACTTTGACGGAGCAAAAATGAGCCGCGAGCTTAAAACCGCTGATGACGTTGTGAAGCTGAGGGATTATCTTCTTGCAAGTGGAGTGAGTGGTGAGGTAGTGGAGAAGATATTTTATGAGAATGCATCTTGCAATTCCCGTAATTTTAATATATAATTACAATTTAGATGTATATTTTATTTCAGGAGATATAAAATGAGCAAAAAAGTTATTGTTGTTGGCGCAGGTGCAGCAGGTCTTATGGCTTCAGGCACCTTAGGTGAAAAAGGCTATGATGTGCTTCTTATTGAAAGAAACGATAAGGTTGCGCGCAAGGTTATGATAACGGGCAAGGGTCGCTGCAATGTGACCAACAATGTCACTCTCATAAATGACCTCATAGCCAATGTACCCGTTAACGGCAGATTTTTATACGGAGCCTTTTCAAAGTTTATGCCGGCAGACACTATCGACTTCTTTGAAGATATGGGCGTACCTCTCAAGGTTGAGCGTGGCAACAGAGTTTTCCCCGTTTCGGACAAGGCTGTTGATATAGTCGATGCCCTCAATGCCTACTCTCAGGATGCAGGGGTCAAGCGCATAAAGGGCAGGGTCACGGAGCTGATAATTAACAACGGTGTTCTTCAGGGCGTACGTCTTGAAGACGGCAGTGAACACTTTGCCGATGCCGTACTTATTGCCACAGGCGGTAAGTCTTATCCTCTCACAGGCTCAACAGGTGACGGCTATGAGCTTGCAAAGCAGGCAGGTCACACAATAACAGAGCTTAAACCTTCTCTCGTACCTCTTAATTGCCACGAAGGCTTTTGTATGGACTTGCAGGGCTTATCCCTTCGCAATGTTGAAATCACTGTTATGGATATGACATCATACAAAGAGGTTTATAAAGACTTCGGCGAAATGCTCTTCACACACTTCGGTGTTTCGGGCCCCCTCATATTATCTGCAAGCTCACATATGAAAGATGTTCAGCCGAGAAAATATGAAATCCATATTGACTTAAAGCCGGCACTGTCTTATGAACAGCTTGATAAGCGTATACAAAGGGACTTCCTTGAAAATGCCAACAAAAACTTTATTAACGCTTTGGATGCACTTCTTCCCAAGAAGATTGTTCCCGTAATAGTAAAGCTCACAGGCATAAAGCCTTCAACCAAGGTAAATCAGGTCACCAAGGAAATGAGAGCAAAGCTTGTGAATATTCTCAAAGACCTGAAGGTGACGGTTATGTCACTTCGACCCATAGAAGAAGCAATTATCACCTCAGGCGGTGTAAGCGTAAAGGAAATCGACCCGAAAACTATGGAATCAAAATGCCTTGGCGGACTTTATTTCGCAGGCGAAGTCATAGATGTAGACGCGTACACAGGCGGCTTTAATTTGCAGATAGCCTTCTCAACGGCAATGTGTGCCGCAAACAGCATATAAAGGAGAATTACCATGAAAGTTATTAATGTAGCAATCGACGGCCCTGCTGGCGCAGGCAAAAGCACAATTTCAAGAAGGGCAGCTGCTGAGCTGGGCTTCATCTATATCGACACAGGCGCGCTTTACAGAACGGTAGGTCTCAACGCACTGAGAAAGGGTGCTGACATCAATGACCCCGCTTCAGTTATTGCAACCCTCACAGACGACCTTAAGGTTGAGCTGAAATTCATTGACGGCGAGCAGAGAATGTTCCTTTGCGGCGAGGATGTTTCAGATAAAATCAGAACCCCGGAGGTATCTTCCGCTGCATCAAAAACTTCCGCTGTACCCGAGGTAAGAAAGTTTCTTTTTGACCTGCAGAAGCAGCTCGCAAAGGAAAACAACTGCATTATGGACGGCAGAGACATCGGCACTGTTGTACTTCCCGACGCTGATGTGAAAATCTTCCTTACCGCCACTCCTGAGGCAAGAGCAGAAAGACGTTATCTCGAACTCAAGGAAAAGGGTATGGATGTAAAATATGAGGACGTGCTTTCTGATATGATAAAGCGTGACTATGACGATTCACACAGAGCAATTGCACCCTTGAAGCAGGCTGACGATGCCGTACTTGCCGACACAAGCGGCAACACATTAGAGCAGTCAATTGACCTTATTCTCAGCATTATCAAGGAAAGAATTTAACCTATGGAAATCCGCGTAGCTAAAACGGCAGGCTTTTGTTTTGGCGTAAACAGAGCTGTAGATATGCTTTATAAAATGATAGACGAGGGCAGGTCTGTCTGCACTTTAGGTCCTATTATCCACAACCCTCAGGTTATTGAAGACCTTGAAAGCAAGGGTGTTAAGGCATTTTCTTCTCCTTGCGAGGTACCCTCAGGGTCTGAGGTGGTTATAAGAGCTCACGGTGTAACTAAAGAGGTTATGCAAGAGCTTCAGGATAAATGTATAAAATATACCGATGCCACTTGTCCCTTTGTACTGAAAATTCATAAAATTATCAAGGAGCAGACAACTGCCGATGATATAATTCTCATAGCTGGTGACGGTAATCATCCCGAGGTATGCGGCTTCAGAAGCCACTGTAAGGGGGAGAGCTACACCTTCAAAACAGCCGAAGAATTTGAGAAAATACTCTCTTCAATTTCTCAAAGGGAAAATAACAGAAAAATTCTTCTGGCACAGACAACTTTTTCGGTAAATGAGTTTAAAAAAATCAGAAAAATTCTTGAAAAAGTATGTACAAATTCAATTTATTTTGATACAATATGTAGTGCTACCCAGGAAAGACAGGACGAAGCTGAACATTTATCCCGTTGGGCAGACATAATGTTGGTTATCGGTGGTGCATTCAGCTCAAATACGGTGAAGCTTAAAAATGTTTCAGCACAAAACACAAAGACCTATCTTATTGAGAGGGTGCAGGACTTAAAGCCCATTGACTTTTCGGGCTGTGAAAAAATTGGTATAACAGCAGGCGCATCCACACCTGCACGAATTATAAAGGAGGTTAAAGTTATTATGACAGAGAACTTTAACGAAATGCAAACAAATAAATCGAAGGAGACACAGGATCAGGAGCTTTTCTTAGCTGCAGTAGACAGCATGGACAATACAAGCACAAGTCAGAATGTTGTTGGCGTTGTTGTTAGTATCGCACCCAACGAGATTCAGGTTGATATCGGCAGAAAGTATGCCGGATTCATTCCCAGAGACGAATACAGCAATGACCCCACTGCAGATCCCATGCAGGAACTCAAGATCGGCGATAAGCTGAACCTCACCATTATGTCAACAAATGACAACGAAGGCACAATGAAGCTTTCAAAGCGCATTTATGACAGAAAAGCATCATGGCAGACAATCCTTGATGCTAAGGAAAACGACACTGTTCTTGAAGCAGTTGTTTCAGAGGCTGTTAAGGGTGGTGTTATTGCATACCCCATGGGTTCAAGAGTATTCATTCCTGCTTCACAGACAGGTCTTGCAAGAAACGAAGAGCTTGACGTACTTGTTAAGGAAAAGGTTAAGTTCCGCATCATCGACATCGATGAAAGAAGAAGACGCGTTATCGGTTCAATCCGCAGCGTAACAGCTGAAGAGCGCAAGGCTGCTGCAGATGCTTTCTGGGCAACAGCTGAAGAAGGTAAGACCTACACAGGTACCGTTAAGTCACTCACCAACTACGGTGCATTTGTTGACCTTGGCGGTGTTGAAGGTATGATTCACATCTCAGAGCTTTCATGGTCAAAGATTAAGCATCCCTCAGAAATCGTTAATGTTGGCGATGTTGTTGAGGTTTACATCAAGGCTATCGAAGTTAAGGATGACGAAAAGAAGAAGATTTCTCTCGGCTACAAGAAGATCGAAGACGATCCCTGGCAGATTTTCACAAGCAAGTATGCAGTAGACGATATCGCAGACGTTGAAATTCAGGGTCTTGCAACCTTCGGTGCATTTGCAAAGATTATCGACGATGTTAAGGGTCTTATCCACATTTCACAGATTGCTGACAGACACATCGCATCACCCAAAGAGGTTCTCTCAATCGGTGACGTTGTTAAGGCTAAGATTACAGAAATCGACTATGACAGAAAGCGTGTAAGCCTTTCAATCCGCGCACTTATCGAAAAGGACGAAAACACTGAAGTTGAAGGCCTTGAAGATTACGCTCCTGCAGCAGAAGAAACAGTAGAAGAAGCAGTTGAGGCTGCTATCGAAGCTGCCGCTGACGCAGCTGAAGACGCTGAATAATTAATCTAAACAGTAAATCCACCTGTTCCATTGGTTCAGGTGGATTTTTTGTTATCGGCATGCTTCAGCTTTGGCGGGCGGCTCCATTAAATCGCCACGGCGATTTTACGGCTACTGCCGTAGCCGACACGAACTTTGTTCGTGTATGGAGCCGCCCCACCGCCGACTTGCTGAAAAAGCCCTGCAAGGATTGCCTTGCAGGGCTTATATACGGATAATAACTGAGTCTATGGGCTTCTTTTCTGCAGAAACTTTACCGCAATTCATAATTTTCTGTCAGTTATTCCAAAACTTTCTGTCCAAGGAACGGTATTGAACCGCCTCCGTTACATGCTGAAGGGTTATGTTTTCGCTCTCATCAAGATCGGCAATTGTTCTTGCAATGCGAAGAATTTTATCGTAGGCTCTTGCCGAAAGTCCCAAAGTTTCAAAGCTTCTCTCAAGCATCTTATTACTTATCTCGTCAAGCTTGCAGACCTGTCTTGTCATTGACGGTGTCATTTTGGCGTTGCAGTTTATGTCAGTACCCTCAAAACGCTTTATCTGAATTGCTCTTGCCTTGTTTACACGCTTTTTAATCTCGGCTGAGCTTTCACCCTTTTCTTCTGCCGAAAGCCTCTGAAAGTCAACCTGAGGGACTTCGATATGTATATCAAGCCGGTCAAGAAGAGGGCCGCTGATCTTGGTAAGGTACTTCTGAGGTGTGCCTTTAGAGCAGGTGCATTCCTTTGTGGGATGGCCGTAAAAACCGCAGGGGCAAGGGTTCATGGCACACACGAGCATAACCTCGCAAGGGTAGGTAAGACTGCCCGAAACTCGCGAAACGGTGATAACTCCGTCTTCAATGGGCTGACGCATTGCTTCCATAGAGGGTCTCGGAAACTCGGGAAGCTCGTCAAGGAAAAGCACTCCGTGGTGTGAAAGGCTCAGTTCACCCGGCTTTGGTACTCTGCCGCCGCCTGAAAGTGCTGCTGCTGAAATTGTGTGATGGGGTGAACGGAAAGGGCGTGATCTGATGAGGGATATGTTTTCGGGTAAGGCACCCGCTATTGAATAGAGCTTTGTTACCTCAAGGCTTTCACGGAAGGTCATATCAGGCAGTATTGACGGTATGCGCTTGGCAAGCATACTCTTGCCCGAACCGGGAGGGCCTATCATAAGAACATTGTGACCGCCTGCCGCTGCAATTTCAAGGGCGCGTTTAACCTGATACTGTCCCCTCACATCTGCAAAATCAAAAAGTGTGTCCACAGGCTGAATATACTCCTTGTAGTCTTCGGGATTAACCTTGTCAATAGGCTTCTTGCCCATTAAATGAGCGTAGAGCTGAATTACATTTTTAACGGGATATATATCAATATCTTTAACAACACTGCTTTCACCTGCGTTGTCTTCAGGCAGAAATATTGCCTTGTAGCCCAGCTCCTTTGCCTTTATTGCCATAGGAAGTGCGCCTGTTATTTTTCTAACTTCACCGCTGAGGGAAAGCTCGCCTATGAAAGCAAAGTCTGAAAGGTCGGTTTTAAGCTGATTTGTTGAAAGGAGAATAGCAAGCAATACGGGAAGGTCATAGACGCTGCCTTCTTTTCTTATGTCAGCAGGGGTAAGATTAACAGTCATTCTGCCTTCGGGAAAGTCGAAGCCGTTGTTTTTCAGTGCGGAATAAACTCTGTTGCGGCTTTCGCTTACAGCCGTATCGGGAAGTCCTACCATATCAAAGCGGGACATTCCTCTTGCAAAAGAACATTCAACTCCCACTCCGTAGGCATTCATACCGAAAAGACCGATGCTGTTAACTCTGGCGAACATAATATCAACTACCTTTATTTTCTTTGGATTGTCTTCATTATACACCTGTTACAGAATTTTATCAATATAAATTCCTTTAAAAAAATGAGCAAGGATTTCTTTATAGTTTGCACCCTGCCTTGCCATATAGTCAGCACTGTAACGGCTCATTCCCACTGCCATAGTGTCAGATGCCGTTTCAAAATCGGGTGAAAGCCTGTCGCCCACTGCATTCACACTCTGAAGATAGGGTATGTCTTCGCCGAAAGCGTCTTTTGCACTGCGTGTTTTGCCTTTGGATAAAGGAAAAGTGAGTGCCATTATAGGTTCACCCTCATACATGATACATTCGCCGAAAACGCTGAGAACCGCATCTTCAATTTTCTTTTTGTAGCTATCGTATTTATTTTTCCATTTGTCTTTCAATTCCTCATCTGTCAGAGCTTCTTCAGGTACACCGCCGTTTCCTTGGGCTGTCAGGTCGGTATTGTCGGCGTTTTCCTTAAGCCATCTGTAATATGTATATGCTGCCACTGCCTGCGCCTTGAGAGCTTCGGGTTCATATGAAGCGGGCATCTGTGCCGCAACGGTACGTATAAGCAGGTCTTTTATATCTGACTGCACCGCCTTGTCTGAGAGTGTTTCTGCAGTGGAGTTGCTTTCAATGCTTTGCTGTGGGTCTGAGGGAGTGTCACTGCTGTTTTTTACTGCGATACATATCAGGGGAGTGAAAACCATAATAAGACAAAGAAGTACCGTAAAAAAGATATATTGCTTCATAAATTCGCCCTTGCTTTCTTAATTATTTTAAGTTAATTTTATTGACTTTACAATTAGTATGTTATACAATATACTTTAATGATTATTTAGAATGTGTAACTATAACTATTTTTACCGGAGGTAAGAAGATGTACGATAAAATAAATCCCATTTCACCTGAATTGCTGGAGATAATGAGTGACAAAATTGAAAAGAAAAGCCGTATAAATCACGAGGATTTCTGGAAGTACGGTGTTAAGAGAGGTCTGAGAAACCCTGACGGTACAGGCGTAATGGCAGGACTTACCAACATATGCTCTGTTGAGGGTTACTATATGGGAGACGGTGAAAGAGTACCTAAGCAGGGTGTGCTTAAATACAGAGATCTCAATATCAACGATATAATTGAAGCCTGTGAAAAGGAAGACCGTTTCGGTTTCGAGGAGGTTGCCTACCTTCTGCTTTTCGGCTCACTGCCCACCAAGGAGCAGCTTGACCTTTTCAAAGATGTTATAGGCACCTGCCGTTTTCTGCCCGAAACCTATATTGAAGATGTGCTTATGAAAAACGCTTCAATTGACATAATGAATAAGCTTGCAAGATGTATTCTCATTTCATATTCCTTTGACGAAAACCCTGATGATATCTCAATTGAAAACGTGCTTCGCCAGTCTGTTCAGATTATGTCTCAGCTTCCCGTTATGATGTGCTATGCATATCAGGTGAAAAGAAAGAAATTCTATAATAAGAGCATGTATTTCCACCCTGAGAAGAAGGAGCTTTCAACTGCGGAAACTATCCTTCGCTCACTTCGTGCCGACAGAAAATATACTGATGAAGAGGCTAAGCTGCTTGATATCTGCCTTATGCTTCACGCTGAGCATGGTGGCGGTAACAACTCCACCTTTGCAGACAGAGTTCTCACCTCAAGCGGTACTGACACCTACTCTGCCTTTGCGGCGGCTATCGGTTCACTTAAAGGTTCACGCCACGGCGGTGCAAATATAAAGGTAAGCCATATGCTTGACGAAATCAAGGCAAATGTTTCTGACCCCACAGACGAAGATGAAATTGCAGCTTATCTTGAAAAGATTATCAGAAAGCAGGCAGGTGACGGCAGCGGTCTTGTTTACGGTATGGGTCATGCTGTTTACACACTCTCAGATCCGAGAGCCGTTATCCTCAAGAGAAAGGCAAAGGAATTTGCCTATAAATACGGCTTTGAAAAGGATTTCGAGCTTATCAATAATGTAGAAAAGCTCACTCCCGAGGTGTTCAGACGCGTCAAGGGTAAGAACAAGGTTATGTGTGCAAATGTTGACCTTTATTCAGGTCTTATCTATAAGATGTTGCGTATTCCCGAAGACCTTTACACTCCCATATTTGCAACGGCAAGAACAGTAGGATGGTCTGCTCACAGACTTGAAGAGCTTATCTCAGGCGGCAGAATTATCCGTCCTGCTTATAAGAATATTGCTCTGCCCAAGAAGTATGTGCCTATGGCTGAAAGAATTGAAAACTATAAGAGCAGCGGCGACTACATACCCTCTGATCAGAGATTTTATGATAAGGAGGAAGACTGATGAGTAAGGATAATAAAGAAAAGAGAGAATCTAAATTCAAAGAGAAGCTCCCTGTCAGTGTAAAGCCCCTTTCCATACTGTTTTTCTGCGGTGCTGCAGTTTCAGTTATACTCAGAGCTATTCAGATGGCAAAGTACATTGCCCCTGAAACAGGCTTTTATACCGGCGGTAATGCGGTGAAGGTTATTCTTTACGGCGTGCTTGTTCTCTCGGCACTTGTTTTCTGCAGTGTGTCATATTTAAGCCTCGACTGTGCAAAGCTCAGCTTCCATAACAATGAAAATAAAACCGTAGGTACGGTAAGTGCTATTATGGGCGTTACCTTTTTTATCGACAGCGTTTCAAGCTTCGGCGGAAGCTTCAGCAGTCTCGGCTCAGCCACAGGCAATTATACATCCCTTATGTCTTCAGGTGCCGTACCTATGCTTATTCAGGCGGTTTTCGGCTTTTTCTCAGGCGTGTTTTTCTTCATTCTCGCTAAAGATATGCTCAAGGGTACCGCTGCAGCCTCAAAGAGAAAGTTTCTCGCTACAATGCCCGTCTGGTGGGCAGGTGCAAGACTTATCCACCGTTTCCTTCGTCAGATAAGCTTTGTTGAGGTCTCAGACCTTCTTTTAGAGCTGCTGATGATTGGTGCTATGCTCTTCTTCTTTATGGCTATGGCTCAGGTGGTGTCGGGCGTTTATTCCGACGGCTTCCGCTGGAGAATTTTCGGTCTGGGCTACACTGCTTCCCTTTTAGCGCTTACTACAAGCGTACCCCGACTTGTTTTCTCATTTGTAAACAGCGGCTTTATAAATGCTCAGCATCCCTTCTATCTTTGCGATCTTGTGTTTGCACTCTTTGCAGTAACACTTATTCTTTGTCACAAGCCTCAGGAGCCTGAAAGCGAAGCTGTGACGGAAAACGAAACGGCGGTATAACAATAAATGGAACTGTTTTTAAGTAATCTTATGACGGCGGCAACTAATGTTGCGGTGCTTTATATTATGGTTGCCGTTGGTTTTATTTCGGATAGGGTGGGTATTTTCACCGAAGAAACTGCCAAAAAGGTTGTCACCTTCCTGCTTTATGTGGTGGCATCCTGCACTCTTATAAATTCCTTTATCAAAATTGAAGCTACACCTGATACGGTCAGCAAGTTTTTCACGGCTTTTGCCCTTGCAGTGGCAACCCATGTGATTGCAATAGTGATAAATATGCTCACTTTCCGTAATAAAAAAGACGAGAAAAATGCAGTGTATAAATTCGCTTCAATTTACGGCAATGTTGCCTTTATGGCTCTGCCTCTGGCTCAGGCTGTTTTAGGTGACGAGGGCGTACTCTACTGTGCCGGCGGTGCCGTTGTGTTCAATCTTTTCACCTTCACTCACGGTGTCAAACTTATGAGTAAGGAAAATGAAAAGCTTGATGTTAAAAAGCTCATAATCAATCCGGGTGTTATTGCCTGCGTTATAGGTCTGCCCATTTTCCTTACGGGCATTGAGGTGCCTTATCTCATAAGTCAGCCCGTAGAAAATATTGCAGCTCTCAACTCTCCCGTAGCTATGCTTGTTTTCGGTACCTATCTTTCACGCACTGATCTGAAAACAATGATTTTCGATAAGAAAATATATCTCACGGCGTTTATGAAGCTCCTGGTGCTTCCTCTTATCTGCCTTGGTGTTTATTATCTTGTAGGTCTTCGTGGGGCAGTGCTGACAGCGGCTATTATTACCGCCAGCGTGCCCTCAGCCAACAACACCTTTATGTTCTCATCAATTTACGGCAGAGATGCTGCCACTGCTTCAAAGACGGTTGCTCTTGTCAGCTTTATTTCGATTCTGACCATGCCCGTTATGATAGCAATAACTCAGCTTACTTGGTAGGTGATATAAATGGATACAGTTTTAGTTAAATTTGCAGGCATAGCCCAAGAGTTCACCGTTTCAAAGGTGCTCGATCTGGGCTTTGCAGAAGTTCGCTGGTACGGTGCCATAATTGCCTTCGGCTTTCTTCTTGCCGTACTCTTCGGAGGAAGAACTGCCTATGTGTGGAAAATCAACCTTGATAAAATGATAGATGTTCTGCTTTTCGGAACAATCGGTGCCATTGTGGGCGCAAGGCTTTATTATGTTGCCTTCAAGTGGGATTATTACAGTCTTCACCTTAGTGAGATACCCAGGATATGGGAAGGTGGTCTTGCCATTTACGGTGGCATTATCGGCGGTATTCTGGCAGCCTTTGTTGTGTGCAAAATCGAAAAGCTCAATTTTTATAACCTGCTTGATATGGTCGGTATGAGTCTTCTTATCGGTCAGGGCATCGGCAGATGGGGCAACTATGCTAATCAGGAGGCCTTTGGCACCTTCACCTATAAAAACTTCGGTATGATGAGCGAAACTGTTATCGATTATATCGAAAGTCATCCTGCATCCTTCGGTCTTGAAGGAGTAAGTGATATTCCTGCCCATATTGCCGAAAACAACCTTTATGTGCATCCTACCTTCTTTTATGAAAGCGTGTGGTGTATCTTGGGCTTTTTTGTGCTTTATATTATACTCAAAAAGTACCGTAAGTTCAGCGGTCAGCTTTTCCTCACCTACGGTTTATGGTACGGCCTTGAAAGAATGATAGTTGAGGGCATGAGAACAGACAGCCTTTATATAGGCGATACGGGAATACGTGTTTCCCAGGCTTTATCCTTTGGTATAGTTCTTGTCTGCGGTGTAATGCTGATAGCTCTGCTTATAAAATATACAAAGCATCCCAAGCCCATTGAGGGTGTGGATTACTTCCCGCCTAAAACAGAAAAAGAACTCAGAGCTGAGGAAAAGAAGCAGCAGAGAAAAAAGGAACGCGCCGAGAGAAAAAATGTTAAAATAGTCGGCGGTAAAATGAAAATAAACAAGAGTGAAAAGGAGGAGGAGAATGTATAAGATAATGGATGGCAAAGTGGTTTCCTCCTATGTCAAAGAGCAGGTGAAACTTCAGACGGACAAGTTAAAAGGGCTGGGGATTGAGCCTTGCCTCGCCGTTATAATTGTTGAGGGCGACCCTGCTTCAAGGGTTTATGTCAACAACAAAAAAAGAGCCTGCGAGGTCTGCGGCATAAAGTCACTTGAATATGCACTTCCCTGTGATGTGAGTGAAGAAGAGCTTCTTTCTCTTATAGATAAACTTAACCGTGACAGCAGTGTACACGGTATTCTCTGTCAGCTTCCCGTGCCGAAGCACATTGACGAGAAAAAAGTTATAGATGCAATTTCACCCTCAAAGGATGTTGACGGCTTTTCGGCGGTGAATGTAGGCAAAATATGGCTGGGGGACTATGAAATTTCACCTTGCACTCCCATGGGTGTTATTGAGCTTCTGGACTACTATAAAATTCCCCTTGAGGGCAAAAACTGTGTTATTGTGGGCAGAAGCAACATTGTGGGTAAGCCTATGGCTGCACTGCTTCTTGAAAGAAATGCAACGGTCACTGTCTGCCACAGTAAGACAAAGGATTTATCTTTCTTCACTAAAAATGCAGATGTGATTATAGCCGCCGTTGGCAGAGCGAATTTCATCACTGCCGATATGGTTAGTGACGGTGCTGTTGTTATTGATGTAGGCATTAACCGCTTCGAAAATGGCAAGCTCTGCGGTGACGTTGATTTTGATGCTGTTAAGGAAAAGGCAAGCTATATCACTCCCGTACCCGGTGGCTGCGGACCTATGACAATTGCAGTGCTTATGAAAAACACTCTTGCAGCAGCAAAATAAAAAATCAACGCGTTTTTGATTCTTTTTGTGCGGCAGCAAAAAGAATGGCTGCCCGGCGGGTGCGAATAAAAAGTTAAGGAGAAATAAAATGAAAAAGATTTATTTAAGCAAAGACAAAAAACTTTTAGGCATCTGTGCCGGTGTGGCTGACTATCTCAATGTTGACCCCACTCTTATCAGAATTGCAGTTGTGTGTGTTTCACTTTTAACTGCAGTGTTTCCTGCGCTTGTGATTTATTTTGTGCTGAGCCTTGTTTTCCCTCAGGCACCGGCTGATTATGTACCCTCACAGCCTGCTAAAAAGCTTATGAAGGGCAGCGATAAGAAAGTTTCAGGTGTATGCTCAGGTCTTGCTAATTACTTCGGAATTGACGCTACAATTGTTAGACTTCTTTTTGCCGTCTGTATTCTGTTTTTAGGCTACGGCGTTATGACATATCTTGTTTGCCTCATTATGATGCCCTCAGACCCCGTTCAGATTGTAACTGAAGGCAGATATGAAAACTGAGGTTTATTTCCTGAGGCTGTCGGACTTCGATGACCTTTATGTGAAGGACGAATACCAAAAGGTCAGCTCCCGCTTTATAAGTACCGACGGCGAAAAGCTCTCAATGAGAAAGGAAAGCCTTCTGGGCAAGCTCCTGCTTTCACGTACTCTTGAAGAAAGAGGCGTAGGGGAGTTTCAGGTGCATTATAAAAACGGCGAAAAGCCGCTGCTTGTCTCAGATAAAAAGCTCTTCTTCAATATAAGCCACAGTGCCGATTTTGTGGCTCTGGCTGTATCCGATGATGAGGTAGGCTGTGACATTCAGGAAATAAGATCCTATAATCCCAAGGTTGCAAAACGCAACTACTGTGAAAATGAAACAAAGCTTATTGAAGACAGTGAAGAAAAAGCGGATGTTTTTATCCGTATGTGGGCTCTGAAGGAGAGTGTTCTCAAATTTACGGGCAAGGGATTGTCTGGGGGGCTTTCTACCTATGATTTTTCGCCTTATATTAATGAGGAGAGCTTCACTGCTTTCAGCTCAGATTTTTATGTAAAAAAAATGGAAAACTGTTATTTTGCCCTTTGTCATAAGGGTTCGGATATAATCCTGAAAGGAGAAAAATAAATGAATTCAATCAAGTATATCAAAAGTAAGCTTGGCTACGGTGTAGGCGCTATCGGTCTTGATCTGAGCTACGGCATGTTTTACAGCTTCCTTGCCAAATATCTCACTGACGTTTTAGGTCTGAAAGCATCATTCCTGCTTATTCTCACACCTATTGCGCGTCTCTGGGACGGCATCAACGACCCTATGATGGGTACTATCGTTGATAACACCCACACTAAAATGGGTAAGTATCGCCCCTGGATTCTCCGTGGCTCAATACTCAATGCTATTGTCCTTGTTTTCCTTTTCAGCAATCCCTTCAAGCTGACAGGTGCGGCTCTTATGGCTTATGTAGCCGTTATGTATATAGGCTGGGGTATGTCAAACACACTTGCTGATATTCCCTATTGGTCAATGGTGCCTTCCTTCACAAGTGACCCGGAAGAAAGAAGCCTTGTTTCAACCATTGCCAGAGTTTTCTCAGGTCTCGGTCAGGGTATAGTTTCAATTATTGCTCCCGTTCTTATGACAGCAGTAAGTCTTACAACAGCTCCCGGTGAAAACGGTGAAATGACAAAGGTACACGATGAACGAAGCTATTTCATCTGCGCACTTGCCTGTGCAATTGCCCTTGTCTTCTTCTCAAGTGTCAGCGTTGCCACCACAAAAGAAACACAGACCACTAAGGCAGGGGAGAAATTCTCCTTCAAGCGTACCTTTGAAATTATCAAGAGTAACGATCAGCTTCTTGTGTTTATGCTCTTTGCTATGATTTCAAATGCAGGTTGGTATCTGACATCAGGTGTTGCAACATATTACTTCGACGTTGTTGTGGGTGATCCCAATAAGCAGGCAACCTTCTCAACAAGCCAGGCAGTAGGCTCTGTTGTGGGTCTTCTTATGCTTCCCATACTGACTAAGATGATGTCAAAGCGCAAGGCTTATCAGACTTCTCTCGTGCTTTGTGCTGTTGGCTACACAGGTATGGCTGTGGGTGCATTCACTCAGGCATTCCTGCTTATGAATATCTGCTACTTTATCGGCGCTATCGGTATGTCTTCAATGTTTATTGCTCAGACTATTTTCCTTGCTGACGTTGTTGACTACGGTGAGGTTAAGCTGGGCTTCAGAGCTGAATCAATCACCTTCTCAATGAAGGGCTTCCTTCAGAAGATGGCATACACCATTCAGACAATTATTCTCTTTGTTTCACTTGGTGTTTCAAAATATGACGGCTCACTCCATAACGCTAACCCCCAGAGTGCAAAGCTTGCAATTACAATTATGCTTACGGTTATTCCTCCCGTACTTTTTGTAATTTCACTTATTATCTTCTCAACAAAGTTCAAGCTCCACGGTGAGTTTATGGATAATGTAACCAAGATTGTTACTGAAAACAGAGCAAAGAGAGAAGCTGCAGCTGCGGAATAAGGCATAAACATCAACGCGTTTTGTTTGCTTTTACGCGGCAGTAAAAGTAATGCATCCCTCTTGCGGTTCCCAAAACCGCTTGTCGGCTTGGAGCGCCGAGCGGTTTTGACCGCTGCGCCATCCTCACCTCGCTTCATCCGCCACCGGCGGCGCTTCGGCGACGATGCCCGGCGAGAACGATGAAATATAGTATTTAATTGCAGATCAAATCCGCCTGTTCCAATGGTTCAGGTGGATTTTTTCTTGGATTTTCTTTGGATTTCACTTAAATTTCACATTGGTATAATATAATAGTTAAAAACAAAGAAAGATTTATGATATAATAATCTTAACGGAGGTGTAAATATGGCAAAAATATTAGTTGTTGATGATGACAGAAGAATAAATGAGCTTATGGTGGATATTTTCACTATGGAAGGCTATGAGACACTTTATGCCTTTGACGGAGATGAGGCAATTGAAATTCTCGATATGGTACCCGATATAGATGTAGTTATTCTTGATGTTATGATGCCTAAAATCGACGGTTGGGACTCTCTTGCCTACATAAAGACCCATTATGATGTGAAGGTTATTATGCTTACGGCTCTTGACGATGAAGAATATGAGGTCAGAGGTATCAGAAGCGGTGCTGACGATTATATAACAAAGCCCTTCAAGCGTGCTGTTCTTTTAGAGAGAGTGAAAAGACTTGTAACTACATATAAAGAAAGAACTGACACAAAGCTTGTCAGCGGACCTATTACCTTAATTAAAAGTGAGTGCAGAACTTACCTTGACGGTCAGCCCATAAAGCTGACGACAAAAGAGTTTCATCTGCTTATGCTGCTTATGCAGAATTATAAACATGCACTTTCAAGAGAAACCATACTCGATAAGGTGTGGGGATATGAATATGACGGCAATGACAGAACAATTGACACCCATATCAAAATGATAAGACATTCCCTTAAGGATTACGGCTATGTTATCAGAACCATAAGAGGTATGGGCTACAGCTTTGATGCAGAGGTAGTTGAAAAATGAAAAAGAGCTTGCGACTGAAGGTTGTGCTTGCTTTTACTGTGGGTATTCTGCTGTGTGTTGCCGTGCTTATAACGGGCTTTCGTTCCATGCTCAGACCTATATTCATCCATGATACCAAAAACAGTATGGAAAACTATGCTCAGCTTGTTATTGACGCTTATATGGGCGGATCCACCAATGTCAAGCGCACTATGGATATGATAGACTCCTCCCATGATATACAGTCTGCCCTTATAACGCAAAACTGCGAGGTGCTGCTTAACAGCGGCGAGGTTATTTATCCCTCTTCATATAAGATGACACAGCTTGGTGAGTGGTTTGATATGTACTCTGCCGAAAAGGAAAAAGACGGCATTTTCAGCGGTGAAATAACGGATAAAACAGACAACCTTGCCAGAGTGGTTTATATTGAAAAAATTGACGAAACTACCTTCATATGTATGAGTAAGGTAGTAAGAGGTATAGACCAGGAGGTGCGTATTGCAACCTATGTTATAACCGCAATGGGTATTATCATTATACTTATGGGTGCGCTTATATGGGGTGTGCTTACACGGCCTTTTACAAAGCAGATGGAAAAAATGAGCAAGGTGACCAAGAAGATGTCTCAGCTTCAGTTTGATGAAAAGCTGTGTTATAACCGTAAAGATGAAATAGGTCAGCTTGCAGACAGCATTGACGAAATGAGTGACGAACTCAAAAAGAGTATTGATAAGCTTCAGAAAGACGTAGAAAGAAGAAAGAGGCTCATAAGAGATATATCTCATGAACTGAAAACTCCCGTAACCACAATAAGAGGCTACACTGAAAATATTGAGATAGTGGTAGGGGATAATGAAAAAATAAAGCGGTACTGCAGCATTATGCTTGAGGAATGTGATGTTGTTGAGTCTCTTTTAGGTGAGCTGCTTTATATGTCAAAGCTTGAGGACGAAGGCTATGAGTGCCGTATGGAAATAATTGACACTGCCAATCTTGAAAATAAACTCAGGGCAAGAATAAGAAACGAATTCGGTGACAGTGACATTGATATAAGCTTCCAAAAAGAAGTTATCTGCGCTAATGAAATTCTTGTTGAAAGGGCAGTTTATAACTATATTTCCAATGCCATAAAATACAGAACTCCCGACACAGCCGTGAAAGTGAAGGGATATAGTGAAAATGACTACTATGCCTTTGCCGTCAGTAACTGCGGAAAGGAAATAAGCCCTGCCGACAGAGAAAAGCTCTGGGATGTCTTCTATAAGAGTGATAAGTCTCGTACCAGAAGTGTAAAGGGTCACGGTATAGGTCTGACTATGGTAAAGCAGATAGCTTCCCTTCATGGCGGAAATGTGGCAATTGAAAGTGAAGAGGGAATCAATACATTTATAATAAGATTTCCTCAAAAGAAATAAAACTCCCGAAATAATTAAGTTTTCCTTAAAATCCGTCTGAAAGATGACGGATTTTGCTTTTCCTATTGCCTTTTTTATTCTTTGGGTATAATATTGTATCTGCACACGAAAGAGAGTGATTATATGAAAAATAATATATATAAGATTGTTGCCGTTTTTTTTGCGGTGGCAGTTGTCTGCCTGAGCTTTACAGGCTGTGATGTTATAGATAAATTTGTAACCACTAAACCCTATGAAGAAGACACGGTTACAACCTCACGGCAGAGTACAACACAAAGCACAACACAGGCACCGACTACCATTCTCGCTGAAACCACAACTCAGCTTCAGCAGGTAGTACCTCAGATAACAACTCAAAAGACCGACAGTGTCTATACGGAAAAAGAAGAAAAGGTCTGGGCAATAAGGGATGTCAATGTAAGAGACGGTGCTTCAACTAATGCAAAACAGGTGGGCAGACTTCACGAGGGTAACAGCGTTACAAGACTTGCAAAGGGTGAAAACGGCTGGAGTAAGGTTATTTTTGAGGGTGAGGAATGTTATATTTACAGTGAATATCTCACCACAAATGAGCCTTTCAGAGTCAGCAGCAACAGAACACTGGTTGACCCTATGGGTGAGGATTGGAATCTTGTGGTAGTCAACACCAAGCGTGAAATTCCTGGCGATTATGTGCCGAAATTAGCTGAGGTTGCTTCCTCGGGTGTTTATATGGATTACCGTGTAGCACCTTATTATAATGAAATGTATGCTGCGGCAAAAAAAGACGGCATAATACTTACGCCCTTTTCGGGATATCGCTCCTATGCAAGACAGCAGAGAAACTATAATAATCTCACCAAGCAGTATATGTCACAGTACGGTCTTTCAAAAGAGGCTGCCGCTGCTAAGGCTGCAACGGTCATTCTGCCTCCCGGTACCAGTGAACATAATTTAGGTCTTGCCATGGATATCTGCAACACCAACTCCACCTTCAAAAATCAGAAGGAATATAAGTGGCTCACGGAGCATGCTCATGAATACGGCTTCATTCTCAGGTACACTGCCGAGAAACAGAGTGTGACGGATATTATTCCCGAACCCTGGCACTGGAGATTTGTTGGTGTTGAACACGCTGAGAAAATAAAAAACAGCGGACTTTGCCTTGAGGAATATTTAGGCATAGTCTGATAGCAACAACGCGTTTTGGTTACTTTTCTGCGGCAGGAAAAGTAACGCCTGCACAGCGAGTGCAAAGTGAAAAGTGAAAGAGTAAAATGCAAAATTGCGGTCGCAGGTCAGTCTGCGGCTGCTTTTATTTTATGTCCTCAAAGGTGCGTGATACCTTTCCCCGAGGGGGGAACTGATAAGTTGGTCTGCGCAGGAGGGTAGTGCGGGCGGCTCCATACCCGAATAGAATTCGGGTCGGCGACCTTTGGTCGCCGTAAAATCGCCTAAGGCGATTTAATGGAGCCGCCCCACCGCCAACTTGCCTTATAAAATGAAAAAGAACCTCTCGTGAAGAGAAGTTCTGTGTTCATCAATATCCTATAATCAGATAGCGCGAGTAACCTTGCCTGAGCGTAAGCAACGAGTGCAAGCGTGTACTCTCTTGGGAGAGCCGTTAACGATAGCCTTTACGCGCTTTACGTTGGGTTTCCATGTTCTGTTTGAACGTCTGTGTGAGTGGGATACTTTGATGCCGAAGGATACATCCTTGCCGCAGAAATCACATTTTGCCATGTGTCGCACCTCCTTAAATATATTAAACTACATAAGCAGGGTATATAATAGCAGAAATCAAAATAAAATGCAAGTGTTTTTGTGAAAAAAATAATTTTTTTTGAGGTAATTTGTAAAAGGCTTTTATCTGCGGTTTAACTGTTATTCAAATAATTTAATCGGGAGAACAAAGTGACATTTTTTGGACTGAATAAACTTTATTTCTTTATAAAAACTGTTGATTTTTTTATTTAATTGTAGTATAATGCTATCAAACGAACATTTGTACGATTTGGAGGACAATATCCATGGCAGACAAAAACAGCGCACTCAATGCAGCTCTGGCTCAGATTGAAAAGCAATACGGTAAAGGTGCAGTTATGCGCCTTGGTCAGAATACGGAAATGAATGTTGAGGCTATTTCAACAGGTTCTCTTTCTCTCGACTTTGCAACGGGCATAGGCGGACTTCCAAAGGGAAGAATAGTTGAAATCTACGGTCCCGAATCATCAGGTAAGACAACTCTTGCCCTTCACTGTATAGCTGAAGCTCAGAAGGCAGGCGGTGAGGCAGCATTTATAGACGCCGAACACGCTCTCGACCCTGTTTATGCAAAAGGCATAGGCGTTGATGTTGACTCTCTTCTCGTGTCACAGCCTGATAACGGTGAGGATGCTCTTTCAATTACAGAAGCGCTTGCACGCTCAGGCGCTCTTGACATTATTGTTGTCGACTCTGTTGCGGCTCTTGTTCCCAGAGCTGAAATCGAAGGCGAAATGGGTGACAGCCATGTTGGTCTTCATGCAAGACTTATGTCCCAGGCTCTTCGTAAGCTCACTGCTGTTATTGCAAAGTCAAACACTCTTGTTATTTTCATCAACCAGCTTCGTGAAAAGGTTGGCGTTATCTACGGCAACCCCGAGGTAACAACAGGCGGACGTGCTCTAAAGTTCTATTCCTCAGTTAGAATTGATGTTAGAAAAACAGAACAGCTCAAGGGTGCAGGCAATGAATTTATCGGTGCAAGAACGAGAGCTAAGGTAGTCAAGAATAAGGTTTCACCTCCCTTCAAAGAGGGCGAATTTGATATTATGTATGGTACAGGTATTTCCCGTGAAGGTGAGATAGTTGACCTTGCTGTTAAGTTTGATATCATCAATAAGAGTGGCGCATGGTTCTCTTACGGCGAAACAAGACTCGGCCAGGGCAGAGATAATGTAAAGGCTCTGCTTAAAAGAGAAGACTCACTGCGCGAAGAAATTGATAAGAAGGTCAGAGACCGTTTTATGCAGGAAAAAAATGCTGCTCAGGGCAAAGGCAACCCCGAAGCAGCACCTGTTGCAGAGGCTCCCAAGGCTGCCGTTAGAAGAAGTGCAAGCTCCGTAAGAGCTAAAATTGACATTCTTGTTGACGATGATGACGAATAATGAAACTGACATATAAAAAAGGAAAACAGGATAAGATTCACATTTCAGTCGACGGTGAGTACAGCTTTACCGTCGACGAAGCATATTTTATGTCTCTTGGCATATATAACGGAAAAGAAGTTGATGAAGACGAACTCAGTGAGCTTCGTGAAACCGTCAGTGTGCGCCGTGCCTATAACTATGCAGTTTCCCTGCTTGCAAGACGTGACCACAGTGAAAGGGAGCTGAAAGACAAGCTCTTACTCAAAGGGTACAAAGAAGGAGCCGACGAGGCAATCGAAAAGCTCAAAGTAGGTGGCTATGTCAGTGATGAACGCTTTGCAAGGCTCTATGCCCGTGAATTGCGCCTTCTTAAAAAGTACGGCAGAAAACGCATTGAGCAGGAACTTTTCCGCAAGGGCATAGACAGGGATATTATAAGTGAGGTCCTCAGTGAAACCGAGTTTGATGAAGATGAACTCGTAAGTCTCATTGAGCGAAAATACGGCAGATATCTCGCCGATGAAAAGGGCTTGCAAAAAACCGTTAACGGACTTCTTCGCATGGGCTACACCTACGGCGAAATTAGAGATGCCCTGAGAAAAATCAGCGAAAATACAGAATTGGAAGATAATATATATGATTAAAGTTGGAATGATATCTTTAGGTTGCCCAAAAAATCAGGTTGACGGTGAAATGCTTCTTTCACGCCTTAACGATGCAGGCTTCACAATAGTCGGTGACATTGAGGCTGACATTGTGATTATCAACACTTGCGGTTTTATAGGTGACGCAAAAAAAGAAGCAATCGACACCATTTTGGAGGTCTGTCAGTATAAAGAGGAGGGCATAGTAGGTGCTGTTGTTGTTACCGGCTGCCTTGCCCAACGCTATAAAGACGAAATTATGAAGGAAATCCCCGAGGTTGATGCAGTGGTAGGCATCGGCGGCAACGGTGATATTGTCAGTGTTTGTCGCGAGGTAATGGAGAATAAAAAGGTAAATCTTT
>JAZTYQ010000040.1:0-16005 GCA_045637065.1 Acutalibacteraceae bacterium | reverse complement strand
CGAATTTTCAACACACCCTATGACCCCGACAATGACAGAATGCCTAAGGTGTGCTTTTCAGAAAAGCGCCGCGAGGAATGGGGACGGAATCTTGCTGTTATAGCAGCGCTGCTGACACTTATGATTCTGCGCAGGGATTTCTTCGGACTGCTTATGTGGGGTGCGGGCACCGTTGCAGGTGCAGTCGGCTGGGTTATCGGAATTGCGATATTTGACAGACAGCTTCATCCGCTGAAAAACGGCAGGCGTATGTTTGGCAGGCTCAGCGAGGTCGGCGTTATCGACGGATGGAAGATAATGGAATTCACTCAGGGCAGCTTCAACGGTCTGATTATAGGCGGCGCATTCGCCTTCGGATGGCCGATAGCTGCAAAGAAGCTTGAGCAGGCTGAATCGGCAGGCAAGCTGTGGAATGCGCTCCCGACGAATGCCGATGCCGTACTGCCGTGGGTATGCTGCGCACTGATTATCTGCT
Source organism: Acutalibacteraceae bacterium (assembly GCA_045637065.1). GTDB lineage: Bacteria > Bacillota > Clostridia > Oscillospirales > Acutalibacteraceae > UBA6857. The sequence continues at coordinate 15,530 of JAZTYQ010000040.1, read as the reverse complement.
CGATGCTGTTGTTTATTATCCCGATAAAAAAGAACGGAAAGCTCATTGAGGAAAACACGCTCGAGCTTTTTGAACGCCCGTGCTATATGGTCGCTCCGCTTTGTCTTATCATGCTCGGAAGCACAAAAATGGCAGAAATCATCTGTTGCTTTGCGATGTATTTTGTTCTTGCGCAGCACGACGGAATTGAGCGCTTCAGCAAATTCAGACACGTCAGACTTATCCGTGCGGCTCTGATTGTTATAGGTGCGGCAATTCTCGCCGTGCAGGCATTCAGAGGTATCGCGCTCAGAGAAATCTGGATTTTCTACTGCTTCGGATATATTATTTTTGACCTCGCAGTTCTTCTTCATCCCGACAAAATCAGAGAGAAATACCGCAACGCTGAAAGCGTCAAGGATTTTGTTATTTCCCTCGGCAGCGTCGCAACAGTACAGCCGTTTTTTATACTGACTGCAACAATAATGCTTGTGTTCGGTATGAGAAATTTTTAAGAATATAACAAACCCGACAATCTTCAACAGAGGATTGTCGGGTTTTTGTCGATATACGCACTTCGCTCCCTCCTTGTTCGAATCCCTTCGTTTGATTTTATAAAAAAATAATAACGGCACCTTACGGTACCGTTATTATTTTTGGCCCGCCCGAAGGGATTTTGTCCCGCGCTGCCGCGCTATCGCCTCGCTTCGCTCGTTGCCCCGTCGGCGAAAACAGTCCACCGGACTGTTTTCTTCCGCTACGCTCCCTCCTTGTTCGAATCCCTTCGTTGATAATAACTAAAAAAATAAACGGCACCTGAAGGCACCGTTATTTTTTTGGCCCGCTCGAAGGGATTCGAACCCCCGTTCTTCAGAATCGGAATCTGCTGCGTTATCCAGCTGCGCCACGAGCGGATATGAAATTTTTGCTAACTTAAACGGCTGCTGCCACAAGACAACAGCCGTTAGTGTCATTTTATTCTGCAAGTGCTCTTTCAAGCCAGATCTTGCCGATATCCATTGCTGCGTAGAGACCTTTCTTTTCGGTCTTCTGTGCAATTCTGTCATGGGGACGAACATTGGGGTCTGTGTTGATGAGCTGAACACCTACTCTGTCTGCTACCTGAAGACCGTCAACATCCTTTGTTGAAAGAATCTGGAACATAACAACAAACTTGTCGCTCATATTGCCGTAGTAAATTGTGTTACCCTTGCGAACGAGAGGCTTGTCTTTGTATGTGAGAAATTCATTTTTCTTTTTTGCTGCCATTGTGTAACCTCCTGTGAAAATCAGTCACCGAGGTAGTTTTTAACAAGCTCCTGAAGAAGCTCGTCTCTGTCTACCTTTCTTATGAGACTGCGTGCGTTGTTGTGTGTTGTGATGTAAGTCGGGTCCTCTGAGAGAATGTAGCCGACTATCTGGTTAATGGGGTTATATCCCTTTTCCTTCAAAGCATCATAAACCTGAGTGAGAACCATTCTCATTTCCTCGGGTGAACCCTTCTGAATCTTAAATCTGATGGTTTCGTCGATCATACTGCGACCCTCCAATACAAAACTGAATTATAATACAAGGTATATTATATATCATTTTAAATTATAAAACAATGGGAAAACGAAAAAAAATATAAAGAATTTATTACATTATGATGTGTTTTGAGTGAAATTTTGATTTTTTTCGGCCTTTTTCATAGATATACAAAGAATATAAAATATTTTATTCATTTATACTATTTGCAATTGCGGCATAATATGATACAATATATGCAAAGTAAACAGATATTACATTTTGTTAAAAGGTGGTATTCATTATGAGACTGCTCAGTTCAGATGAAATGAAACAGGTGGAACAATACACTGCAAAATATGGACTGTCATATCAGCGTATGATGGAAAACGCAGGTGCTGCCTGTGCAAGAAACATCAGAAACGAAATTGAAAAAGAAAAAAGCCTCAAGCGTAATGTTGCTGTTGTGTGCGGCAAGGGTAACAACGGCGGTGACGGCTTCGTCGTTGCAAGAAAACTCAGCGAAAACGGTTATAACGTCTGTGTTATTATGGCGGCAGGGTACCCCACAAGCACTGAGGCAACATATATGTATAAGCTCATTATTGATATGGCAATTCCTACAGTATGGTATGATGCGGACAGAGCCAAGGCGGTGCAGACCATAAGAAATGCCGATGTTATAGTTGACGCAATTTTCGGCTTCAGTTTTTATGGCAATGTAAGCGCTGAAATGAAAATTCTTCTTGAGGAAATGTCAAACGCCAAGGGAGTGAAGTTTGCCATAGATATACCCAGTGGTGTTTATTGTGACAGCGGCTTTAATGACCCCTCTTGCTTCAAGGCAGATTACACTATTGCAATTTCAGCTCTGAAGCCGGCTCATATTATGCACCCTGCTTCAGAGTGCTGCGGTGACATAATTATTGCAAATATTGGCATTCCCGAAGAAAGTTACAAACTTGTCAGCGACTCTCTTTTCACTCACAACAGAGTCGAGGTCAGCAACCTTTTCAAAGAGCGCTCAAGCATTTCTCATAAGGGTACCTTCGGACATCTGCTTTGCATCTGCGGCAGCAAATCTATGGTGGGCGCACCCGTACTTGCAGGCATGGCGGCTCTGAGAAGCGGTGCAGGTCTTGTCACAATGGCATTCCCCGAAAGTGCATACAATCCTATTGCGGGCAAGCTGACAGAAGCGCTTATGATGCCTCTGCCCGAAAACAGTGAGGGCACTCTCTCTGCAGCGGCAATTGATAAAATTTTAGCCTCGCTTCATAAGTACTCTGCCGTGGTTGTCGGCTGCGGCATGGGAGTAAATTCCGATACAAAGGCGGTGCTTAAAGCTGTTCTTGAAAATTCAAAAGTTCCCGTTCTTATTGACGCTGATGGCATAAACATCATAGCTCAGGACATAAGTATATTGAGAGGTGCTTCATGTGATGTGATTCTCACTCCTCATCCCGGGGAGATGTCCCGTCTTTGCGGCAAGAGTGTTGATCTTATTGAAAGTGACAGAGTGTCAGTTGCAAGAGACTACGCTGCTCAGAATAAGGTGCATCTTGTTCTCAAGGGTGCAAATACTGTTGTTGCACAGCCCTTTTCAAAGAAGGCCTATGTCAACGCTTCAGGCAATTCAGGTCTCGCCAAGGGCGGCAGCGGAGATGTTCTCTCAGGTCTTATGGGTGGTTTGCTTGCTCAGGGATTCCTTCCTCTTAATGCGGCAACTGCGGCGGTTTACATTCACGGGTACACTGCCGAGGGAGTATCTGAGAAGATGTCCAAGTCAGGTATGCTCCCGAGTGATGTGGCAAATGAACTCGCATATTCTATGAGGGCCTTCGAAAAATAATAAGAGGGAGTAGATTTATGCTTCGCCGTTTTTGGGGCATTACAGCTGTGGCGGTTTTGCTTTTTAACCTTTCTGCTTGTGCGGATATTAATGTGCCTTTTGAACTAAAGGCGTTCACTGCGCAGGTTACAATCAAAAACATGGCAACTGAAATCAAAGGTGAGCTTACATATAACTCGCCTGAGGATATAACCTTTAAAGTAAGGTCGCCTGAAAATATCCGCGGTATGACTTTCAGGTCGGTTTCGCAGAGTATGAGTGTGTCTGTAGGTGAGGTGTCCTTTACCGCTGACGGCTCAAAAGACAGTCCCGTCTATATGCTTTTCACACTTCTTGAAGACATTGCACATAGTGATATAGTCATACCTTCGGGGGGCGAAAAAGAGATTTCTCTTCTTTGTGACGGCAAAAACTGCCGTGTAAAAATAAATTGTGAATCAAAGAAAATTGCTTTTATAGAAGCAGAAAAATATAGCTATATATTCGAATGATAAAACACGCACATTGAAAGTAAAAAAGTCAATGTGCGTAACTTTTTTGGTTCTGATACATAAAATAATATAACTCCACTTGTTTAAAATCGGTTGATGGAGGTTAAACTATTTTTGCAAGCAAATTTGTGGAGGAAAGAATATGTCAGTTAAACGAGGCGAAATATATTACGCTGACCTCAGCCCTGTTGTAGGCTCCGAGCAGGGAGGGATAAGACCTGTGCTTATAGTGCAGAACGATGTCGGTAACAAATTCAGCCCTACAGTGATAGCAGCAGCAATAACAAGCCAGCGTTTTAAAACAAACCTGCCTACGCATATAAAGGTCAACGCTCATGACTGCGGACTTGCAAAGGATTCCGTAGTGCTGCTGGAGCAGGTGAGAACTCTTGATAAAAAGAGACTTCGTGAAAAAATGGGCATACTTGATAAAAGTGAAATGTATAAAATTGATAAGGCTCTTTCAGTCAGTTTCGGACTTTCAACCGAGGGGACTACATAATAAATGCAAAATGCAAAGTGCAGAATGCAAAATTGTGGTCGCGGGGGAGTACGGTGCGGCAGATAGATTTGTTCCGTAAAGTCAGTGAGCGGAACAGGATGATATCTTAATCATAAAAAAAGCAGGTCGCTACCGATGTAGTGACCTGCAATGCTTTAATTTAAATCTTATTTGCTCTTCTTTTTCTTCATAAAGAAAGCGCCGATAGCCATAATCACGATGTAAGTGATGAGGTAGAAGGCAACGGGAAGTGAGAATGTGCCGTTTGCCTGTGCTGCCTGGTAGGGATAAACACCGTGGGCAAATATAGCTGCAATAACCATAAAGATTGAACCGATTATAGCAAGTACGGGAGCAATCTTACCCTTGACAACACCGAGACCCTTTTCCTTGAAAATCATATTGAAAAAGATGGGAAGGTACATAGCGTATGTTGTGATGATGGGAAGCTCTGATGAGTCAAATGAGAAGAGGCCGAACCAGGGTGTGTCAAGCTGTGAGCCGTAGAAGAAGAGAAGCCAGAGACCGCTGATGAGAAGACCTGCCATTGATGAGTTGCCGGGCATATTTGTTGCCGGGTCAACCTGATTGAGGATTTCGGGCTTGGGACCAACGTCACGGGCTGCAATAGCGTGGAAAGCTCTTGAACAGCCAAGGGTAAGACCGTTGAGAGTACCAAGGCAGGAAATAACAACAAACAAGAAGAGAAGTGTACCTGCGAAGTTTGAGAACACAGCTGAGAAAGCAATTCTTGCACCTGCTTCACCGCCTTGCATGATAACGGCGTTTTCAATGCCGCCTGCAAGACCGATATAGTATGTGATGTAAACTGCTACGATGATGAGGGTACCCATAACGAGAGCCTTGGGAAGGTTCTTCTTTGCATCCTTGAGTTCAGCATTGATTGAAGTTGCACAAATCCAGCCTTCATATGCGAATGCTGTAGCAACAACAGCCTTGAAAAGACCGCTTGATGTTGAGATATCTTCGTTAACTACTGTTGTGAAGTTTTCAACAAGCAGACCGTTTGTCAGACCCTTGATAGTACCGACGATAGCCATAAGGAAGAGGGGAATCAGCTTGATGAAGGTTGCTGAAACCTGGAACTTACCTGCAAGCTTGGGCGCAAGGGAGTTAAGAGCAAAGATTGAGATGAGAAGTACGCCTGCAACTGTCATGCACTGGGGACCGACGATGCTGAGCTGTGCTTCAGCAGGAAGGAAGCCATTGATGAAAACACAAAGGTATCTTGCGCTTACCCATGCAAGCACAGATGTGAGGGTGGGGTAGTACAGAAGAGCAAGGAACCAGCCCATAAAGTATGCATATCTTTTGCCTACAAGAGCTTCTGCGAAGTCAACAACGCCGCTGACCTTTTCGTGTCTTGTTGCAAGAATGGAGAATGCGTATGCGCAGGAAACCATGATAAGACCGCCAATGATCCATGCAAGGATACCTACAGGGAGATTACCGCCTGTTTCTGTAAGAATTTTTTCTGCTTTGAAGAAAACACCGGAACCGATTACGGTACCAACAACGGTGCAGACTGCCGTTAAAAGGCCGTATTTTTTGTCGAGTTGATTAGACATAAAATTCCTCCTAATTTTAATGATGTGTTTATTTTAGCACATTTGTCCCATTTCGTCAATTATTTTTTGTTATCTCCTTGACTTAATGTAATTTTAGTGATAAACTATAAAAGTAAAAATTGGCATACTATACTTTACTAAAGGAGTACATACAGGAATGAAAAAGTTTTTAAGTTTGTTACTTGTATTTTCCATGGCATTTTCTTGCTTTGGAATAGTGAGTTTTGCAGCTGATGATGATGACGAGTATAGTGGTCGTCCCTTGAGCGTTGCAAAGGTAATCGATCCTATCATCAACGAAATTGACACCGTGTTTGCTGACAGCGTTAATCAGGTGGGTTATGCAAGTGTTGATGCTGCTGCCAAGACAGGAAATATTAGTGATTATGAAGGCTTCATTGCAAGCCATCAGGATGACTGCATGTTCGGTGTAAGCATCAAAGATTTATACACTGAAGTAAGAGAGCCGTTTTCATGGGCAAACTTTGCGCTTCCGCTTGTTTCCTCTGATGCCCACACAAATCCTGTGTGCGAATATAAAAAGATGTATGACGAATGTGCTGAGATTCTTTTGGGCAACCAATATGAATATGAAGGCAAGGCAGCCGACCTGGCACTCTTTGAAAAGATAAATGAGATTAAGATAACATCCGGTAAAAAGGATAACCATTATAATTACCTCTTTATTCTTGGCAAGAGTGAAATCTCACTTGTCAGAGCTAACACAAACCTCTATCTCAAGAGAATAATCAGCAACTACTGGGGTGGCGGCAGATTCTATACAAATGCCAATATCGTTGCTATCACAAACTTTATCGGTACTCTTATCAACCCCAACTTTATTCTTCTTCCTAAGGGATACAGACCTATTGATGACAATGTCAGAATAGATGCTTATGACTTCTTCGGCAAAATTGTTGAGCTTTCAGGTCTTGGCGCACTACTTGATGCTAACTGGTGCAGACAGCCCGGTATGGATTTCATTCCTCTTATGGGTGCTTTGGGTGTTCATACAGATTCACTGCTCAAAGGTGAAAAGACCGAAGGCTATTATGTTGGCAGAAGACTTCTTACAGATATGTTCTCAGAGTTCTTCTCAGCACCTCTGACATTTACACTCAATGTTCTTTGGGCTTTCTCAAAGGAATACTCAACAACTTATCAGGATGCCTTCAGAGCACTCTTCTCAATGCGATTCAGCCAGATGGGTTCACAGTATTCAGAAGAAGAGCTTTCATCCTTGACAGGTGCATTAAACTTCCTTTCAGATGTAGTTGACAGTGTTATGAATAAGATTGACGGCAGCCTTCTTAACGATAACATTGCATTCGGTAAGATTCCCGCAACAAAGTTTGCAGCTGCAGTTGACCATGATGAGCTTTTCCTTATGGTGCTTTGCTATCTTGATATCAACCGTATTTATAAGAACAATAATATCGTTCTTGAAAATATGTGGCTCAACTTTGAAAACGCTGTGAAAGCTACTCTTACAAGCGACGAGCTGACTACTGTCAAGAGCTTCTATAACAACTTTGTCAGAGGCGAATTAACACTGAAAATCTTCCTTAAGGATATGCTTGAGGATGTAACAAATGTCAACATCGGTCAGATAGAAAATGACTTTATGAATTCAATCAAGACTTCAATTTCTAACCTTCTGAAGAAAATCGTTGATGCAATTGATCATTTTGTAAGAGTTCTCCTTGGCGAAAGAGACCCCTTTGAAAGAATCTAAACTTGATAGTTGCTCTCAGAAAACTCTGGGAGCAATTTTTTTGCCTTTAACGGTTGAGATATTTTTTATAGTGTGATAAAATATAATGCAATGCCAAATTCAAAGGAGGGCTAAAAAGTGAAGGTTGCAATTATCGGCGGCGGCGCATCGGGGCTTTGCTGTGCGATTGAGGCGGCAAAGTGTGGCGCGGAAGTCACGCTTTATGAGGCAAAAGACAGAGTAGGCAAAAAAATTCTTGCCACAGGCAACGGCAGATGCAATATGCTCAACGCCTTCGCTTCGGCAGATGATTATTCTTCCCCCTCTTTTGTACGCGGGGTGCTTGAAAAGTGCGGTGCAGATGAAGTCCGCCGTTTCTTTGAAGAGCTTGGGCTTTACACCCGTGAGGACGAAGAGGGCAGAGTGTATCCCCTGAGTAATCAGGCGGCTTCTGTTCTTGATGCGCTTCGTCTTGAGTGTGACAGACTTAAAGTTACAACGGTATGCTCATGTGAGATAACATCACTTAAAAAGCAGGGCAGAGGATATCTTCTCAGTGACGGCAAAACTTATGATAAGGTGGTGCTTTGCTGCGGAAGCAAGGCAACTGTTAAAAACTGCAGTGGATATGATTTATTAAAAGGTGCAGGACACACTGTTACAAAGCTTATGCCGGCTCTGACAAAGCTGACAGTGAAAGACAATACCTATACAAAACAGCTAAAGGGAATAAGGCACAAGGCAGTGCTTACTCTTTATCTTGACGGCAAAAAAACTGCAGAGGAAAGCGGAGAGCTTCTGTTTGCAGATTACGGACTTTCGGGTATAGCAGTAATGCAGCTTTCATCTCTTATTGCAAGGCATATGAGAAGCAGCAAGACAGTGCCTGTTATCACCTGCGATTTTGTTCCCGATATGAGCTTTAGTGAGCTGTGCGATAAAATCAAAAAAATAACTCTTCACAGCAAAGAGATGAAAAGTGAAAATCTTCTCACGGGATTTATGCCTAAGAAGCTGGGTGAAGTTGTAGTGAAAAGTGCGGGAGTACCTATAGCAAAAGAGTTGGCACAGTTCTCTGACAAAGATATAAAGAATATTGCTTCGGCGGCAAAAAAATTCACCTTTGAAATTGCGGGTCTGAGACCCTTCGAGGATGCTCAGGTGGTTTCGGGCGGTGCAGATTTGCGTGAGTTTGACCCGCGTACACTGGAATCACTCAGATGCAGGAATTTATATGTCTGCGGTGAGCTTTTGGACATTGACGCCCCTTGCGGAGGATATAATCTTCTGTGGGCGTTTGCAAGCGGTATAGCAGTAGGAAGGCAGATAAGAAATGATAAGAATTAACGAAGTCAAAGGCAGCCTTGACGGCACAAAAGAAGACCTTTTCAAGGCGTGCAAAAAGATATTGCGCATAGATGATGAGCAGATTAAAAGCATAACAATTTCCCGTCAGAGTGTTGACAGCAGAAAAAAGGAAGATGTTTTCTTTGTTTACAGTGTGGATGTTGAGGTTCACGGTGATGAGGAAAAAATAATCAAGCGCTGCAACTCGAGCAAGGTTATATATGTCAAGCCCTTCACCTATGAGATGCCCGAAAATAAGCGCACCTCAAGATACACTCCTGTAGTTGTAGGATTCGGCCCTGCAGGTATTTTTGCGGCACTCATTCTTGCAAGGGCAGGTCTCAAGCCTCTTGTTTTAGAGCGCGGCAGAGATGTTGTAAGCAGAACAAAGGATGTAAATAACTTTTTCATAAATAAAATTTTAGATGAAACATCAAATGTACAATTCGGTGAAGGCGGTGCAGGCACATTCTCAGATGGCAAGCTGACAACAGGTATTAAAAGTCCCCTTTGCAGAAAGGTTTTCCTTGAGTTTGCTGCACACGGCGCACCCGAGGAAATTCTCTATTCGGGCAAGCCTCATATCGGTACGGACAAGCTGGCAGATGTTGTAAAAAGTATGCGCGAAGAGATAATTTCCCTTGGCGGTACCGTTAAATTTGAAACTAAGCTCACAGACCTGATTATATACAACGGCTTCATTCAGGGTATATCCTATGAAGAAAAAGGCAAGCAGGTGGATATGGAAACGGATACGGTTATTCTGGCTATCGGTCACTCGGCAAGAGATACGGTGAGAATGGTCTATACTAAGGGTGTTAAGATGATGCAGAAGCCTTTCTCCGTGGGTGCAAGAATTGAACATCCCAGAGAGCTTATTGACAAGGCTCAGTACGGCGACTTTGCAGGCCATAAAGCATTGGGTGCCGCAGACTATAAGCTCGCCTGCCACGGTGAGCATGAAAGAGGTGCCTATACCTTCTGCATGTGTCCCGGCGGAACTGTTGTGGCTGCTACAAGCGAAAAGGGCGGCGTTGTTGTCAACGGCATGAGTGAGTGGGCAAGAGACGCAGAAAACTCAAACTCGGCTCTGCTTGTCAATGTTTATCCTGAAGACTTCCCTACAGACCATGTACTCTCAGGCTTTGATCTGCAAAGAGAAATGGAGCAGAAGGCTTTCATTCTCGGTGGCGGTGACTATTCGGCACCCTGCCAGCTTGTGGGAGATTTCCTCAGAGGTGAGAAGTCAACGAAGCTCTCATTTGTAAAACCAAGCTGTCCTACGGGAGTTACACCCTCGGATATAAGGGCAGTGCTTCCCAAGAAGGTTACAGACACAATGGCTGATGCAATAGTGCAGATGGATAAAAAGCTTAAGGGCTTCGCTCTTGCTGATGCGGTGCTGACTGCTCCTGAAACAAGAAGCTCATCACCTGTGAGAATCCTGCGTGACGAGGTTTATCAGACTAATATAAGAGGCCTTTATCCTTGCGGTGAGGGCGCAGGCTATGCAGGCGGCATAGTTTCGGCAGGTGTTGACGGTATCAAGTGCGCCCATGCAGTGCTTGAGGATGAAAGATAAAAAGTCAACAGCGCATTTTTGGTTACTTTTTGTGCGCCAGCAAAAAGTAACGCCCCGCGGCGAGCGTAAATGTAAAAAAATGAGTTTATGTGAACAAAAGACCTCTCCCAAAAAGGAGAGGTCTTCGTATATTATTCTAATGAAATGAAGTTTTGCTTTATTATGTATTGGGTTTCCTAAAAAGTCTCCAAGTTGCTCCTGCCGTTATAACCAGCATCAGCATAAGCATATGTGGGAAAAGATGTGTGCCGATATACTCTGCTATCTGACCGAAAAGAATGGGTGAGAGCAGTACGGAAACGCTGGATATTGCCATTTGCAGACCGATTATGGACTGTGACGATTCCTCCCCGAAGTGAACGGGTGTAAGGTGTGTCATATTCGGGAATAGAGGACCGTTGCCGAGACCTATCATGAAAAGTCCTATTGTGGCAAAGGTGAGATTTAAGGGCAACAACAGCAGAACTATTGCAATAAAGGTTATGCATTCTCCGAGGATGATAATCTGCTTTGAGGAAAGCTTCTTTGAAAGGAAACCACTGAGAATTCTGCCCAGGGTCATGCCAATAAAATAGAAGGTTATGCACTCGGCACCCTTTTCTTCTGTTACACCTCTTGCTTCAACTAAATATGTACTGCCCCAGATAAGGCAGATAGCCTCAATGGCAACAGAGAAAACAAATATCAAAAGTGTAGGTTTCACCTTAGGAATTGCAATAGCCTTCGGTATACTTATGCTTTTTTGTTTTATTTCGGGCTTTCCTTCTTTTTCCTTGACCTTCTTCCATACGGGGAGCGTCAGCAGTACGAGCATAGCAATTGAAAACTGTATAAGGAACATGGTTTTGTAGCCGTCTTTCCAGTTTCCGTCGCCTATGGCAAGGGACATAAGATAGGGACTTATGGTTACTCCCACACCGTAGGAGGAGTGGAGAAAGCTCATCTGTGTGGCATTGTAGTTTATAGCCACATAGTTATTCAGTGCCGTGTCAATTGAGCCTGCACCAAAACCTAAAGGTATCGCGCTCAGGCAAAGCCAGAGAATATTGTCTGAAAATGAAAAACCGAGAAGAGCTATGCAGGTCAGCAGGGTGCTGAGAAATGTCACCTTAGCCGTACCCAGCTTTTTTATTATTGTTGCACTCAGAAGGCTTGAAGCTGTGGTGCCTATTGAATGAATAACTGTGATAAAGTTCGCATAGGAAACAGGTAAATCAAACTCGCTGTAAATTGCAGGCCAAGCCGCCCCGAAAAGGGAATCGGGGATGCCGAGGCTTATATAAGAAATGAAGATTACGATAAGAAGTATAGTAGCCATTTATTTTTCCTCACAGCCACAGTTTGTGCTGCTGCAGAGAAAAGCCTTCTCATAGTCTTTTTTCAGAGCTTCAAGGCAGCCTTCTGCACTTTCTCTGTCTTCAAATATGCCGAAAACACTGGGGCCGCTGCCACTCATACAAGCACATTTTGCACCGTGTTTTCTCATTATATTTTTGATGATAACTCTGTCACTGACATCGATAAACTGCTCAAAAACATTGTCAACCTTGCTGTAAACACTCTGCAAATCACCTTCAACAACCGCTTTAAGCATACCGGTCTTGTCAAGGTGACGTACGCGCTCAGCACTGTCGAAAGCAGAGTAAGCCGCCGCCGTTGAAACATCCTGCTCGGGCTTGACAATTATGATGTAAGGCAAATTGAGGTCGGGCAGGTGGGAGAGTACAGTACCCGTATATTGTGCAAGCATAGTGCCGCCCAATGCGCAGAAGGGTACATCGGCACCGACGGTTTTGCCTATGTTTATAATATCTTTTTCCTTAAGTGCAGTGCCGAAAATTTTATCAAGCGCCACAATAACGGCACCGCCGTCTGTGCTGCCGCCTGCAAGGCCTGCCGCGTGAGGGATGTTCTTTTCAAGGTGAATGCTTACACCTTTATCTTCAATGCCGGTGTAGGCAAAAAACGCCTTTGCTGCTTTATATGCGATATTCTTTTCGTCGGTGGGGATGCCCGGTATATTGCAGGTGATTGTTATATCGCTGCCTTTGGTTTTCTCCACCGTAACCTCATCATAAAGGGAAACACTCTGCATAATCATAAACAGGTCGTGATATCCGTTTTCAAGGCGTGAGAGAATATCAAGCATAAGGTTAATTTTTGCATAGGCTTTAAGTGTTATTTTCATAAGCACCTCTCTTTTTTATCTTTCAAACCAACGTGAAATTCTGTTGCCAAGAGCCATAGGTCTTGTGTATTCTCTTACATAAAGAAGCATATCCTTTTTCTTATCTGCACCGTTCATAGCATCGTAAAGAGTTGTTATGCTGAGCCTTTCGGCAACATCCTGAACATTCTTAACTTTAATTGAAACAGTTTTGCTTTCATTTTCATAAAGGTCAAAGAAGTTATCGCTGAAATCGTTTGTTTCGCCCTCTATATCAAGGTAAACATATCTTGTATAGTTGTCTGCAGTGAGAGTGATTTCTGCAGTGTCACCCTCCACCGATACGGTGTATCCGATATTTGACGGCTTGAGCGCAAGGTCTTTGTTTTCGCAGAAAATTTTGCTGTTTTCACTGAGAATATTGCCCTCTTCATCATAGAGGTACATAACGAGAACATCGTTTGTCTTGTCAAATTTTTTCTTTTCAAAGCTGAAGATTTCTTTTGTTTTGCCGCCGTGAACATAAACCTCAAGAACATTTTCATTTTCGCTGCCGTCGCTGAGTGAAAGTGTTTTAAGCACTACGGTACCTCTGAAATTATTGTCAAGCTCAGAGGTGATATAGACATTGATTCTGTCTTTTTCTTCGGTGGCGCTTATATGTACCTTCTCATAGAAATGCTTTGAGTGATAAAGAAGAGCCTTTTTGTTTGCGCCAAAGTCAATGCCTGCCCAGGAAGCACCTGCCCATATATCGTTGAGCTGCCAGTAAAGAGTGCCGTGACAGATATCGCCTATGCGTCTGAAATGCTCAACAGCTTCTTTCATATATTCCATCTGCAGAAGCTGAGTGAAATAAACCTTATATTTTTCTTTGCCGGTGAGTGCAAAGTGCTTTGTGAGATAATAGGTGAGACGTTCTTCGCCCATATCGCACTTCTGATGAGGCTTAAGTGAAGTGTGAGGATATGACTGCATACCAAATTCACTGCAGAAGCGTGTGGTACGGGTTTTCCAGAAGTTTTTATCCTCATAGCCGTGCCACACATTCCAGAGATGTGTGTCGCCGTAGTCGTCGGAGTTCATATTCTTCATATATTCGCCCGAACTGGGACTTGTGGGATGGTAGGGGGTGACATTGTCAAGCTTTTCCAGCATTTCAGGCAGTGTCTTATAGAAGAAATCACCTGTTGAATTGATGAAGCTTGTCATGGGAAGCCATGCCATTGACATACTCTCGATTTCGTTGTTGCCGCACCAGAGAGCAAGGCAGGCGTGATGCTTGAGGCGAAGCACATTCTGAGTAACTTCTTCATAAACGCTCCCAAGGAAATCTTCCTGCATAAAGGGATAAGCACAGCAGGCAAAGTTGAAGTCCTGCCACAGAAGAATACCCAGCTCGTCGCAGATATCATAAAATTCATCACTTTCATAGAAGCCACCGCCCCATACACGAAGCATATTCATATTGGCATCCTTACAGGTGGAAAGAAGCTTGTAAAGTCTGTCATAGGTGATGTTGGTGTAAAGTCCGTCCATAGGGATATAGTTTGCACCCTTTGCGAAGACTGCCTTACCGTTGATTACGAAGCAGAAGTTTGTGCCGTATTTGTCTTTTCTTCTGTCGAGGGTTATAGTTCTGAAGCCAATGCGCTTTGTCTTTTCTGAAAGCACCTTTCTGCCGCTTTTAAGCACTGCTTTAAGACTATAGAGAGGCTGCTCGCCGTAACCGCTGCACCACCAGAGTTCAGGATTTTCAACAGTTATTGTCAGCGTGTTTTCACCCTCGGGGATTTTATAGGTTTTTTCCTTGCCGTCAGGGGAAGTCATTATAACCGAAAGGCTTTCACCCTCTTTTGCATTTTCAAGGTCAATTTTACACTCAACAGTGCCGATATTTTTATTTACACTCTGCTTTGCTTCAAAATAGCTGATTACACCGTGGGAGTAAAAATTAATCTCGCAGTGACCGCTTATGCCCTGTGCATCAAGCTCGGGACCGAAATCCCAGCCGAAGTGGCAACCGCTTTTTCTTATGTGGGGGTGACCTACAGTACCGTTAGAGTTCCATGGGAGTTTGAGCGCCTTCTGCTTTTCTTTTATGTGCTTGCGAAGGGAGAGGAATTTCACTTCGATTTCGTTTTCACCTTCTGCAATATAGGGCTTGATGTCGAAGTCGTACTGAAGGTGAATATTCTTTGTTTCGGCAATTTTCTTGCCGCACACATAAACCTCAGTGAGAGTGTCAAGTCTGTCAAAGTGAAGAATAGCCTTTTCTTCTTTGAGCATAGCTTTAGTAACATTGAAAGTCTTTTTGTAGCTTCTGTCGAAGTCGCTCATTTTAAAATAAACTTCATCACTTTCACACTGCTGAACATCGGGGAGTACCCCGTTTGTGATAAGGTCGTTAAGATCAAGTCCGGGAACAACTGCGTCGAAGACCTTGCCTGTGTAACCGTCGTGTAAAATCCATTTGCCGTCAAGATTAATAGTAGTCATATTGCCACCGCCTGTTAATAGTATAACTACATTATAATGTAAAAGAAGAAAGTTATCAATAGGTTAAAAAAACAAATTAACAAAGAATATGGAAGAAATTAATAAATTTGTCCTGTTTAAACATTGACATTTCACAGTCCCTATGATAAAATAATATGAAATCAAAAAGAGAACTAAACAGCAAGGCAGTCTTGCGGCATGAACTCAGTGTGCAAAGTGTAGTAAACTCCTTGCATAGGGGTTCTTTTTTTACGAAAACGGAGGTAGATTATGAAAGCGTTTAAAGCAAAGGCTATTTATCA
>JAZTYQ010000039.1:0-5365 GCA_045637065.1 Acutalibacteraceae bacterium | reverse complement strand
TTTGTCACCGCGGAGGTCAACGCCCTGTTCTTTAAGGAACTCATCTGCAAGCCAATCAATAATCTTCTGGTCGAAGTCGTCACCGCCGAGACGGTTGTTACCTGCAGTTGCAAGAACTTCCTGAACACCATCACCCATTTCGATGATTGAAACGTCGAAGGTACCGCCGCCAAGGTCATAAACCATAACCTTCTGGTCAGCTTCCTTATCGATACCGTAAGCAAGAGCTGCAGCTGTAGGCTCGTTGATGATTCTCTTAACTTCAAGGCCTGCAATTTTACCTGCGTCCTTTGTTGCCTGACGCTGAGCGTCTGTGAAGTATGCGGGAACTGTGATAACTGCCTCTGTAACTCTGTCGCCGAGATATGCTTCGGCATCAGCCTTGAGCTTCTGAAGAATCATAGCTGAAATTTCCTGAGGAGTATAGTTTTTGCCGTCAATTGCCACATGATAGTTTGAACCCATCTGTCTCTTTATTGATGCAATTGTTCTGTCGGGATTAGTAACTGCCTGACGCTTTGCAACCTGGCCTACCATTCTTTCGCCTGTCTTTGAGAAAGCTACTACCGAGGGAGTTGTTCTTGCGCCTTCAGCGTTTGCGATAACAGTAGGCTCACCGCCTTCGATAACTGCTACGCATGAGTTTGTTGTACCTAAGTCGATACCGATAATCTTTGCCATAATATTTACCTCCAAAGTTAAATTGAGTTTGTTTTTATTATTGTATGTTTAAAAGCTTTCGCTTAGTTTGCTACCTTAACCATAGCAGGTCTGAGAACTTTGTCGCCTATTTTGTATCCCTTTGAGAATACCTGAGCGAGTACGTTTTCACCCAATGTATCATCATCAATGTGCATCACTGCACTGTGGAAATTGGGGTCAAATTCATCTCCCTCTTCACCGAAGGCTTCAACACCAAGCTTTTTCAGTGTTTCGGTAAATCCCTGATAAATCATCTCTACGCCTTTTTTGTAGGACTCGAAATCGGAATCCGTAACGCCTAAAGCTCTGTCGAAATTGTCAAGTATTGGAAGAAGCTCGCCGAGACAGCTTGCTTTAGCCTCAAGCCATGTGCCTTCCTTTTCTCTTGCTGAGCGTTTTCTGAAATTGTCATACTCAGCCAGAGTTCTTATGTGTGCTTCCTTGGCGGCGGCAAGCTCTTTTTCAAGCTCAGTCATACCCGCGTCCTGAGAAGAAACTGCATCCTCTGTCTGCACTGTTTCCTTTTCAACAACTTCTTGTTCTTTGTCTTTTTTAGCCATTATTCATCCTCCAAAGTGTCTGTCAGCATTTCTCCTACAAGGTCCGTGAGATATTCAATGCTGGGAATAAGTTTTGCGTAATTAAGTCTTGTGGGGCCGATGATACCTATGGCACCGCCGTCGTGACCGCCCACATTATATCTTGCAATAATCATACTTGAATTTTCAAGCTGACGGTATTTATTTTCCTTGCCGATGATGACCTGCAGACCGCCTGCCACATCGGAGATTGCTCTTTCGAGCTTATCCTTTTCATCAAAGAACTGCATCATATCGTAAATGTCACTGCCAAATTCTCTGTGATGAAGAAGATTCTGCTCGCCTTCAAGTCTGATTTCAGCCTGAAGTGCCTGATTGGCTATATCTGCAAGCACCACAAACAAAGGCGACATTGCAAGAGCATTTATACCCAGGGAAGCAACGAGGGTCTGAATCATAACCGTGCCAACATCACTGACGGGTCTGCCTATGAAGCACTCTCTGACTATATCATAGAAGGTATCTATCATATCACGGGTCAGCTCTGTTTCAGTTTTGCACACACCGTTTTTGATTATGCCGTTTGAGGTCATCATAACCACCATAGCTATCCTCGTGCCGACGGGAACAAGCTCGATGTGCTTTATCACTGCCCCTTCATCTGTGGGTGTGGTTGAAAGTGCCGCACAGCCTGTCATTTTAGCAAGAATTTCGCCTGCCTTTTCAAGCAGCTTATCCGGGTTACCCATTGACCGTGAAAGCTCGTTTCTCATAAGCCGTCTTTCATCATCAGTGAGGGTATCCTCATTCATCAGGTGGTCGATATAATATCTGTAGCCCTTCTGGGAGGGTACTCTGCCGGCTGAGGTATGTGGCTGCTCCAACAGTCCCATTTCCGACAGCTCTGACATTTCATTTCTTATGGTAGCTGAAGACACTGAAATCGGGAGTGTCTGCATAAGCATCTTTGAGCCGATTGGCTCGCCCGTTTTTATATAATGCTCAACAACGGCACAAAGTATAAGTTCTTTACGCTTTCCGAGTTCCATATCTTCACCTTCCTTTTGCTAAGTTTTAGCACTCTCGTGTTTTGAGTGCTAATCACTAACACAAATATACTACGCTTGCCAAAAAATGTCAATAGAAAAAAGCAACTTTTTTCAAAATTTTTCAAAAAAGCTGCTTTAAACATTATATATATCTTTTTCAGTTTCGGTGATAAATAAATCTTACCCCGTCTTCGAGTTTGCCATAAATTGCTCTGTCATCCACAAGGCTCTGCAGAAAATTACGCACCATAACCGCATAGGTAGGATATTTTGCAGTGACAAGTTTAAGATTCAACCTCTCAATAAGCTCCGCAAATATATCATCGAAGGAAAGTCCCTCACAAATGTCGTAAATAAGTTCCTTTCTTTCTTTCATCCTCATTATGTTATACTCGGCAAGCTCTGCCACATTTTCAGTAGGCGCATCGTGGGCAGGAACAAAAAGTTTGCCACTCATATTTTTTATTTCCTCAAGAGTCAGGAGTGCTGCATTTACGTTATAAAAGAAGGGCAGCTTATGCTCATCCCAGGTTCTTTTTGAAAGAATTGCATCGGCAAGGAAAACAACATCGTCACTTGTTCTCACGCCCACCATATCAAAGGAGTGACCGGGAAGGGGAATTATCTCAACACCTTCAGGAGTATTTTCAGGTGTGATAACCTCAGGCACCGACGGTTCAACCATAAAGAAAGGGTTTCTGCTTTTATCCGTATCAATGCCTGCGTAGTAAAACTTTGCTTCAAGGTCGGGGTACTCAACAAAGAAGCTCTCCCCTTTTGGCGCCAGAATCTTACATGCGTACTTATCAAAGAAATATTTGTTGCCTGCAATATGGTCAACATGGCAGTGAGTGTTAATAACCGTTTTTACTCTGAGATTTTTTGCACCAAGAAGCCTGTCAAGACCTCTTATCATTCTCGGGTGGTCACAGGTATCAACAAGCAAAACCTCGCCGTTACCCATATCGAATATACCCACATTTGAAAATGCAGAGTAATATGAGGTCTTTCCTATAAGTTTATTTATTTCAAACATAATTATACACCTTCATAATAATTGTGTACCGATAAACGGACTTTTATTTCAAATTAAATGTTGCAAATATAAAATGGCAGTGATAAAATAGACAAAGAAAGCTTAGGGAGGGCAGAAAATGAAAATTGCAATTGTAGGCTCGAGAAGCATAACTGCAGATATACCTGACGGTATTATACCAGAGAATGTGACTATGATATATTCCGGTGCCGCAGCAGGAATTGACCGTTCTGCAAGACGCTATGCCGAAAGCCATCACATTCTTATTATGGAAATTCTGCCCGAATATGACCTTTACGGCAAAGCTGCTCCCTTGAAACGCAATGATATAATCATCACGCTTTCAGATGAAATATATATTTTTTGGGACGGCAAGAGCCGTGGCAGTAATTACGTCATAAACAAATGCAAGGAAATGGGTAAGCCATATCACCTTTTAAGATATACAGACGGAAGTTTTGAAGAAATTGCCTAAAAAGTGTGCCTTTATCGTTATGATAAAGGCACTTTTAATTTTATTATTCAGCCTTTGCTTCCTTGGGTTTGTGGAAGAGAATCTTATCAACGGGGAAGTAGAGGAAGAACTGAACTGCTGAGCAGATCATCATAGCTGCATTACGTGCAAGAGCTTCTGCCCATCCGAAACCAAGGAAAAGTGTGTTGAGAGTAGGTGAAAGCCATGCTGAGAAGAAAACGAGACCGATTGTGAAGGCGATATAGATAGGAAGTGTGATTGCTACATTTGCGCCTGAGTTGAAAGTCTTTTCCTTGTTAACAAAGAAAGCAACAACCTGTGCAACAATGTTAGCAACGTTGAATGCAATACAGTAACCAAGACCGCCGGAAATAACTTCTCCCAACTCATTATAGTTTACAGGGTAGCTTAAAACCCATAAACTGAATTCCTGAGCATACATTTCCTGAATTGCAGGAATAAGAGGAATAAGGTTTGTCAGGGCTACCTGTACCAGCATTGCGAGAAGGCTTACAACGATAAACTTTACAAACTGCCAGACAGTTGTAAGAAGTGAGCCCTTTTCTGCTGCTTTGTTGTCGATGTCTGTTAACTTTGCCATTTTAATTTCTCCTTTTGAATATGTATTTCGCCCTTCGGCTTTTCATAATTATACAATAGTAAATCCAAAAAATCAACACTTAATTTGATTTTTGTCTTTTCTTTATTCTCTGCCAGTTAACAAATCCGTAAGCATCATTTATAAGAAAAATTCCAAAGCACGCCACCATAGGCGCATAGGAAACATCCTTTATGCTTGCAAGTACCCACAGCACTATAAGCACAATATCGTTAAGGCCGTACCACATACCGTAGTACTCACTGCGAAGCATTGTCAGTCCTGAAGCCATAAAGCTCGTGAAAACCGAAAGTGTGCCGAAGATAATATTTGGAGTATCAAAGTAATCAAGTATGAAATAAAATACCGTTGTCACAAGACAAGCAAGGCAGGTAAGAGCTATCCACCCACGGGCATTTAAGTTGCGTACTCTGACCTCGTGTTCACTGTAAGGATTTTTAAGCCATGTGATAACGCTCATAAGGGCAATTGGCGCGGACATGCAAAGGTAGGTGATGATCTCACCGTAGTAGCGCATCTGCCAGGAAACAAGGGCATAAAGCAGTGAGAAAACCACACACAGCGCCTGACCCACAACATCGCCCTTGGCAACAAAAATCAGTGCCGTAACACCTATCAGAGATGCGGCAAGACTGAGAAGACTTTTGTCGGGCGTGAGGGCATAGCACACACAGATGCCCACAAAGGAAAATGCCCAGAGGCACTTTTCAAAGCGGGTGAGATTTTTAATTGATGAGATTATGTTCATGGGTCCTCCGAATAATTTAGCTAAAAGTAAAGCTCCGAATCATAAGACTCGGAGCTTCTGGAGCTGATAACCGGATTTGAACCGGTGACCTCATCCTTACCAAGGATGCACTCTACCGACTGAGCTATATCAGCACGCTTTATTTGTGAAAGCCTGTTGATTATACCCCATTTTATTTCTCTTGTCAACCTTTATCA
>JAZTYQ010000038.1:0-6092 GCA_045637065.1 Acutalibacteraceae bacterium | reverse complement strand
CTCTAAAAAATGAGGAAATTTACGATAAATATAGACAATTAGTAAATTTTTCATAAAAACGGAAAAAAGGCATTTATTTTGTGGTTATAAATGTTATAATACACAAGTTAAAGGGTGTTAATATACCTTATAAAAGAACTTAACATAGCCGTAGGGCTGATTTTTTAAAATAAGAGAGACAGATATTTCTTCCGAACAATAAAAACGGAAAGAGGAGATTGATTTGGAAAAACTTGTTATCCACGGCGGTAACAGATTATCCGGTGAGATAGAAATAAGCGGTGCAAAAAACGCCGCTGTTGCAATTATTCCCGCAACACTTCTCGCGCAAGATGTCTGCCGCATTGAAAATATACCCAACATATCCGACGTTTCCTGTATGGTGAGAATACTCAGCCAGATGGGTGCGCAGATAAGATATATAAACAAGCATACTATCGAGATTAACACAAAGACAGTTAATTCCTATATTGTGCCTCACGAAATGACAAAGCAGCTCAGAGCTTCCTATTACCTTATCGGTGCTCTTTTAGGAAGATATTCAAGAGCTAAGGTTGCTCTTCCCGGCGGTTGTAATTTCGGCGTAAGACCCATTGACCTTCACATCAAGGGCTTTGAGCTTTTAGGCGCAACTGCAAGTGTTGAAAACGCTATGATCAATGCAAGTGCCGATGCGCTCACAGGCAGCCCCATCTATATGGATAAGGTCAGCGTAGGTGCAACAATCAATGTTATGCTTGCAGCTGTTAAAGCAAAGGGTCTGACAATAATTGAGAACGCTGCCAAGGAACCTCATATTGTTGACCTTGCAAACTTCCTCAACGCTATGGGCGCAGATGTCAGAGGCGCAGGCACAGACGTTATCAAAATTCACGGTGTAAGCAACCTTCACGGCTGCACATATGCTATAATCCCCGATCAGATTGAAGCCGGAACATATATGGCTGCAGCAGCTGCTACAGGCGGTGATGTGGTTATAAAGAACGTAATTCCCAAGCATCTTGAATCAATAACTGCAAAGCTTCTTGAATGTGGTGTAATGGTTACAGAATATGATGACAGTGTAAGAGTGCAGTCAGACGGCAAGTTCAAGAGAATAAACCTTAAGACTATGCCCCATCCCGGCTTCCCAACAGATATGCAGCCTCAGATGGCAGTGCTTCTCAGTGTTGCCGAGGGAACAAGCCTTGTTTCCGAGGGTGTGTGGGATAACCGTTTCAAATATATCGACCAGCTTATGCGCATGGGTGCAGATGTTCAGGTTGACGGCACAATAGCTGTTTTCCAGGGCGTTAAGGAGCTCACCGGCGCACCTGTCAAGGCAGACGACCTCAGAGCAGGCGCGGCTATGATTATTGCAGGCCTTATGGCAAGAGGCACAACAGAAATTGAAGACATAATCTATATCGACAGAGGTTATGAGGATTATGTTGAAAAACTCAGAAATGTAGGCGCAGATATTTACCGCAAGGAGATTGCTCAGACAACTTCTGACACGGTTACTGCAGGCTAAGCTGAATTTATATAGGGCTGTGTTTAAACAGCCCTTTAGTTTTTAGGTGATTTTATGGCAAGATTTTGTTCTCTTTTTTCCTCAAGTTCGGGAAATTCAACCTTTCTCTCTTCGGGAAAAACCAACATTCTCATAGATGCAGGTGTCAGCGCAAAGAGACTTAAAACGGCACTGCTGACAAGAGAGATTGATCCCTTGTCTCTTGCGGGAATTTTTATAACCCACGAGCATTCAGACCACATAAGCGGGGTACGCGTTTTGGCCGGTGCCTATAATATTCCTGTTTATGCCACCGAGGGTACATTAATTTATATGCAGGAAAACGGCGTTATAAACGGGAAGTTTCCCTTTGAGGTTATTCCCTATGAGGGCATAGAGGTGGGGGATATGTTTATAAAGCCCTTTGCCACTCCTCATGACAGCAAAGAAAGCTGTGGCTACAGAATAGAAATGCCTCATTCAATTAAAGCTGCTGTTGCAACGGATATAGGCAAAATCACAGACAATATAAAAGAGAATCTCATAGGCTGTGACCTTGTTATGCTTGAGTCAAATCACGATATCGGCATGCTTCAGAACGGTCCTTATCCATATGTGCTGAAAAGAAGAATACTTTCAGACAGGGGACACCTTTCAAACATTGCCTGCGGTGAAATGGCTGCAGAGCTTGTTTCAAAAGGTACGGCGAGACTTTACCTCGGTCATCTCAGTGAAGAAAACAACTTCCCAGATCTTGCATTTCAGACCAGCCTTGCCGCCATAACAGAAAAGACCGGGGCTGTCTGCGGCAGGGATTACATACTTGAAGTATGCAGAACACAAAACGATAAGGATATAGTAAGGTTTTAATATGCTTAACATCACAATTATTGCCATAGGCAAGCTCAAAGAACAGTATCTGCGTGACGCTTCGGCAGAGTACAGCAAAAGACTGTCAACCCTTTGCAAGCTCAGTATAATTGAACTGCCTGCAGAAAAGCTCAGCGACAATCCGTCGCAAAAGGAAATTGATAACGCCCTTGCAGCAGAGGGTAGAAAAATTGCAGAGAAAATCCCTAAGGGCGCAAGGG
Source organism: Acutalibacteraceae bacterium (assembly GCA_045637065.1). Lineage (GTDB taxonomy): Bacteria > Bacillota > Clostridia > Oscillospirales > Acutalibacteraceae > UBA6857. The sequence goes on along the minus strand of JAZTYQ010000038.1, from coordinate 3,509 downwards.
TTTACACCATGTGCATTGAGGGCAAGCAACGTTCAAGCGAGGAACTGAGCCGTGAGCTTGATATGGCTGCCGTGGAGGGTATCAGCTCAGTGGCGTTTATTATCGGCGGCTCCTTCGGTCTGAGCGAGGATGTGAAAAAACTCAGCTCACACCGTCTTTCAATGAGTAAGATGACCTTCCCGCACCAGATAGCGCGCATTATGCTCCTTGAGCAGATTTACAGAAGTCTGCAAATTTCAATAGGTACAAAATATCACAAATAAGGTGACACAATGATAAGAATTGCTGAAAGAAAAGATATTCTCGCACTGCTTGAAATATATAACTATGAAGTGAGAAACGGTGTTGCTACTCTTGACATTAACGAGAAAAATTCGGAACAGTGGACAGAGTGGTTCAACAAGCACAATATAAAAAATCACCCCCTCATTGTTATGGAAGAGGAGGGCAAAATCAAAGGCTACGCAAGTCTTTCTTCCTACAGAGAGAAGGAGGCTTACGCTTCCACGGTGGAGCTGTCAATATATGTTCACCCCGATTTCAGGGGGCAGGGAGTGGGCGCAGCTCTGATGAAGGAAATTCTGGAAATGGCAAAAAACGACTGCACAATTCACACTGTTGTTTCGGTTATCACATCCGGTAACGCCGTAAGCGAAAAGCTCCACGATAAATTCGGATTCACTTTCTGTGGCAAAATCAAAGAGGCAGGCATAAAGCACGGCAAATTTGTGGATATTTCTAATTATCAACTCATAGTATAAAGAGCTGTTTGAAACGGCTCTTTTTTAATATTTTATTAAAAAAAGAACAAACGCATTGCAACAATGTCGGGGAGACACTATACTTAAAATGTCATATTTAAAGATGAAAGGAGAAAATAATATGATAGCTCTAATAACAAAACTTGTGTCATTTATGACGGCTCTTGTGTGCACTATTCTTCCCTTTGTCAATTACAGTGCAGAACGACCTGATGATATTCAGCTCAATGTTGCCATGATTTCTGACACGCACATTGATGAAAGGCTTCCTTTAGGTCAGCTCATGCTTGCAAGCGGTCTTGAGGATATGTCAAGAAATGCAACTCCCAACGATGCGGTGCTTATTGCAGGCGACCTTACAAACTACGGCAACAAAGAAGCAGTTGGCGCTTTCTATAATGTAATGAAAAAGCACAGTCCTTATGCAGAATGGGTTATTGCACCGGGAAATCACGATATAGGTCACGTTGAAGATTTCACTCACGATGAGGCAAGACAGTGGCTCATAGACTTCTTCAACGGTTACACAGGTGAAGAGACAGAAAACATCTATTATAGCAAGGATATCAAGGGCTACACCTTCATTGTTCTCTGTGACGAAAGTGAAGACAACTGGGATTCCTGCGATATATATGATGAGCAGATAGCTTTCCTTGACAGTGAGCTTGCAAGAGGTACTGCTGAGGGTAAGCCTGTATTTGTAGTTTGCCACTGGCCCCTTGAAGGCACAAACGGTCAGCCCATCATCTATGAAGACAGCGGTCTTGACGGCATATATTCACAGAGAGTACAGGAAACTCTTGAAAAGTACGAAAATGTGTTCTTTATCAGCGGTCATATGCATGCAGGCATCAACGGCAGACTTGTCAAAGAAGCATTCGGATTCTCATGTGTTGAAACAAAGAACGGTGTTACATATGTCAACCTTCCCACCTATGACCTTGTCAACCGTTACGGTATCCCCTGGAACGGTATGGGTATGCAGATGGAGGTTTATGAGGATGAGGTTGTTTTCAGAGCAAGACGCTATCTCGTTTCAAGATGGTATGCCTTCCACGAATTTGAAATTCCTCTTGTATAAGAATGAAAAAAGAGCTGTCACTCAGGTGGCAGCTCTTGGTTGCTCAGATAAATATTAAGATAATTGAAACAAAAAATGATTGACAAAAAATGAGAGAGCGTGTATAATAACTCGAGTAAATAACGAGGCGTAGCGCAGTTTGGTAGCGCATCTGCTTTGGGAGCAGAGGGCCGCAGGTTCGAATCCTGTCGCCTCGACCACATAGAACAAATCCGAACCCTTACCTTACAGGTGAAGCGTTCGGATTTGTTGTTTATACTTAAAATCACTTTTTATTCAATTGATTCCAACACTTCATTAATGGCTTTAAAGAGCAGTAATTGATCATTTAAATCTTCTAACAACTTCAGTCCATGCATAAGATTATTTCTGACTCTATGTATAACAAGCAAACAACCTTGCGATAGGTATGGACCCTCCCGCTTTAAAAAGTTAACCATTTTGACCTTATCTTCTTCCTTGGATTGCTTTGCATTATTTGGATGTAAGCTTAACTCTACATAATTATATAGATCCTGACAGAACCAAATGCGCCTTTCATTTAAAACTTCAGATAGTTTTGATTGCTTTTCCTCGTCAATTTTTATATAATCGCAGGCTTTTTTTATAGAAGTTGGATTACAATTACAATCGCACTTGCTTCTTTCAAAGATGTTCCATAATATTGTAAATTTCCCTATTTCAACTACAACTTCATCGTTCAAATCGTGACCTTTGATATTCATACAATGACCTCCTGCTATTTTTTTATATTATACCACAGATAAAATTTTAAATCTATCGTATACTTATAATTTTCTCCCACACATTCGACAAAACTTAAATCTCCTTGTACAATGGTCTTACCAAAATACAAGGAGGTCTTTTCTATGAATTTACCTAAACACATCACCAACGAGCAAACCGGCATCCGTTATACCCTTCACGGCGACTACTACCTGCCTGACTTAAAACTCCCTGAGCCTAAAGATAACCGTCCTATCGGCAAATGGGGTCAGCTTTATCTCAACCACCTTAAAAAGCACTGCAAATCAACATATTACACCTATCTTATGAACGGCACACTTCACGATTACCTTTGCAGTATCAATGACCAAGCGGAGGAAATGTTCAATCGCATAGTGTCACATATGGCAGAGGCTGACGGTACTGATGAAAAGCTAAAAGCCACTGACCAAATTAAATGGGTAGGCCTTATGAACAACTACCGTCACTGTGCCGAAGAAGTGGTGTTCGACTCTATTATTTACACCTGACAATATTGTAAAATATTGACTTTTCATATTGTCAGTGCTATACTGATAAAAACATTTGAAAGGCAGGTGGACAAAATGATGAAAAGAATTTACTTAATGAAATCAGCTACCGTTTTGTCCGTTTGCAAATAATATATATCTATACGGATTTATGCGTTTCTGATTTCACAGTCAGAAGCGCATTTTTTTATTTCACAAATCCACTTGCACTATGAGGTGTGATTTGATATAATAAACCCACCACACAAACTTAATATGGACAGATTTTGCGGAGTCGTGTTTTTATTTCGGTAAAAATGCAGGCTTCTATTTTGGCGTTCTCTGTGAGATTTGTCCGAAAGTTTGTGTGGTAGCAAAACGAAGCTTTGCATTTTTCGTGTGTGCAGAACTTCGGTTTGCACACACTTTTTT
>JAZTYQ010000037.1:0-9302 GCA_045637065.1 Acutalibacteraceae bacterium | reverse complement strand
AGCTTGAAGATATTGACGAGGCTGTGAAAACGGCACTTTCCACTGCCGATTGTAATAAAGGTGAAATTGCATTTTTCGGTGGCAGCTTTACTGCAATTGACAGAGATTATATGGTGAGCCTTCTCGAAAGGGTAAAGCACTATATCGACAAGGGGCTTTTTCACGGCATAAGGATTTCCACCAGACCTGACTGCATTGACGAGGAAGTGCTTAGTGTGCTTAAACACTACGGTGTTACGGCTATTGAGCTTGGCTGTCAGAGCATGGACAGTGAGGTGCTTCGCCTTAATAAGCGCGGTCACACTGCTGAAGATGTTGTTTCTGCTGCAAGGCTTATCAAGGAATACGGCTTCGAATTGGGCGTGCAGATGATGACGGGTCTTTTCGGTGACACTGATGAAAAGTGCATTGAAACGGCAAAGAAGCTTATCGCTCTTTCACCCGACACTGCAAGAATTTATCCCACTGTTGTTCTCGAAGGCACTGAGCTTGCCGAGCTTTACGCCAAGGGCTTATACACTCCTCAGAGTGTTGAGGACGCGTCCGACCTTTGCGCTGAACTTCTTATGTTATTCCGCCTCTCAGGTGTGAGAGTTATCCGTCTCGGTCTTCATTCCGGCGGTAATGTTGAAGAGGGCTATGTGGCAGGTGCTTACCATCCCGCATTCAGAGAAATATGCGAAAGTAAAATCTATCTCAAAAAAGTGCTTGAAGCTATAGAAAGCGGCAGGGTACCAAAGGGCGAAATTGAAATAACTGTAGGCAGCAAATATGTTTCTATGCTTACGGGACAGAAAAAATCAAATATAAACTATCTTAAGGATAGAGGCTATATATGTAAAATCCGACAAGATGAAACAATGGAAAAATACGAAATTATTGTGCGAGGTTAAAAAGCTATGATATTAACAGCACTGGAAATGCAAGGCTTTAAGTCATTCCCTGAAAAAACAGTACTTACCTTCGGCAAGGGTATAACTGCAGTTGTAGGCCCTAACGGCAGCGGTAAGAGTAATATTTCAGACGCAGTGCGCTGGGTTCTGGGTGAGCAGTCCAGCAAGAGCCTTCGCGGTTCAAAAATGGAAGACGTTATTTTTGACGGTACCAAAATAAGAAAGGCACACGGCTTTGCTCAGGTTACACTCAGACTTGACAACACTGACCGTTCAATTGACAAAGACACTGACGAAGTAACTGTAACGAGAAGATATTACCGTTCAGGTGAAAGTGAATATAAAATCAACGGTGAAAATGTAAGACTAAGAGATGTCCACGAGCTGTTTATGGATACGGGTCTGGGCAGAGACGGCTATTCAATGGTCAGTCAGGGCAAAATAGCCGATATGGTCAGCGGTAAGGGCAAGGAATGCCGTGAAATGTTTGAAGAGGCGGCAGGTATCTCCGCTTACAGATATAAGAGAAGCGACTCACTTAAAAAGCTTTCACAGGCTGAGGAAAACTTAGTCAGACTGCGTGATATTCTCACTGAGCTTGAAAGCAGAATCGGCCCGCTTAAATCCCAGAGTGAAAAGGCACAGAAATTCCTTGTGCTCAGCGACGAAAAGAAAACTCTTGAAATAGGTCTGTGGCTTTACAGCATTGACAAGCTCAAGGAGGACCTGCGCAAGCAAGAGGATAAAATCATCATTGCAAGAAACCATTATGAGGGTGTGGAAGGCGAGCTTCAGGAAATTGAAGAGCTTATTGAAAAGTGTATAAAGGATACACAGGACATCAACATAAAAATTGACGAAATCCGTCAGGGAATATCAGAACTTGAGGAAAAGGCTGCAAGAGCAAACAGTGAGCAGGCAGTGCTCAGAAGCTCAATTGAGCATAACAATGACACTATAAACAGAATTTCCCGTGACAGAAACGATTCAGAGCTTGGTCAGCAGCAGCTTCTTAAGGAAATTGAAACCGAAGAAAAGCTTATTGCACAGATAAAGAAAATCCGTGACGATAAAAGCGACGAACTCAGAGGTATCAGAGCAGACCTTGACAAAATGCAGTCAGAGGGTTCAGGTCTTGATAAGGAAACTGCAGATATTTCAGTGGGCATAAACATCCTGACAAAAAATCTTGCAGACCGTCGTGTAGAGGCTTCAACGGCTCATTCGGCAATAGCTGAAATAAAGGCGAGAATTGAAACCATTGACCTGCAGATTAACGCCCGTCAGGAAAATGTAGACCTTGCAGCACTTGAAAAATCCAAGACAGACGCTGCCTTAGTCAGATGCGGTGACGAGATGGCATACATCGACAACTGTGTCAAGGGTCTTTCAATGAAGCTTGAAAACCTTGAAAACAAAGCAGATGCTCTGAAAAAAGAGCTTGACGAAAAGAGCTTTGACCAGCAGAGAACTGCATCAAAGATAAATATGCTCTCAGAGCTTGAAAAGAATATGGAAGGCTATTCGGGAGCAGTTAAAAAGGTTATTAAAGAGAGCGAAAAGGGCTCTCTCAGGGGTATTCACGGCACAGTGTCACAGCTTATTTCAGTTAAGAGTGAATATGCAGTTGCCATTGAAACTGCTTTGGGCAATGCGGTGCAGCACATTGTTACTGACACTCAGCAGGATGCAAAAGCTGCCGTAAACTATCTTAAGAGTACTTCAGCAGGCAGAGCAACCTTCCTTCCGATAGATGCAGTTAAAGGCAGAGGTCTTGATGAAGACGGTCTTGAGGATTGCCTCGGATATGTTGATAAGGCAGTGAACCTTCTCGGTTATGAGAGCATTTACAGTGAGATTATCGCTTCACTTCTGGGCAAAACAGTAGTGGCAGAAGACTTGACCTGCGCTATTGAAATTGCAAAGAAATATGATCAGAGATTTAAAATAGTTACTCTTGACGGTCAGGTTGTTAATGCGGGCGGCTCAATCACAGGTGGCTCCGCTGCTCAGAATGCAGGCATTCTTTCCCGAAGCACAGAAATTGAAAAGCTTAAGGAAAAGGATGAAAAGCTCTGCAAGGAAATTGCCGAAAAGAAAGAAAAATACACTGCACTTTCTGCTGAAATTGAAAAATTCCGCAGTGAATATGAAAACGGCAAACAGAAGCTCTCCGACCTTAATGAAGAAAAAATCCGTCTTGACGGTCAGAAAAATCTCGCTTATGAGCAGTACTATTCGGCTGTATCCCTTCTTGATGAACTCAAGGGTGAAAAAGACAGTGCAGACGAGAGAATTTTCTCAATGCAGAGAGCCTTTGAGATTGCAAATGAAGAAGCTGATAAGCTGAAAAAAGAAATAGAAGACAATGAAAAGCGTCTTGAAGAGCTTGGCGAAAAGCGCAACGAAATAGCTGAAAAGAGAGAAAAAATGACCTCCGACATCGCAAGGCTCAATCTTGACATCCACGGTGCGGATAAGGATATGCAGGCAAGAACTCAGGCTCTGGGTCTCCTCAAGGCACGTCTTGTCAGCCACGAGGATAAGGATAAGGAGCTTGTTGACGAAATTGAGAAAATCAAAGAGCGCAACAAGGAAATCGAAGGTGAAATTGCAGAACTTCAGCGACTTTCCGAATCCTTTGGTGAACTGAGCAAGCAGTCCAAAAATGAGATTGCCGCTCTTCACAGAAAGAGAAGTGAAACGGAAGAAAAGAGTTCAAATCTTCGTCTTCAGGAAAGAAACAAGTCTTCCGAGCGTGAGAAGATAAGCGGTGAGCTTGCCCGCCTTGAAGAAAGAAAGCAGACCATGAGCGATGAGTATGAGGGTACAATAAACAGACTCTATGAGGAATATCAGCTTACAAAGCGTGAAGCAGAGGCTATGGGTACCAAGTGTGAGGACCCTGCCGCATCAAAGAGAAGACTTCACGAAATCAAGGGCAGCATAAGACATTTAGGTGCTGTCAATGTTGGCGCAATTGAGGAATATAAGGAAGTAAGCGAAAGATATGAATTTATGTCCTCTCAGGTTGCTGATGTTGAAAAGAGCAAAAAGGAGCTTATCAGACTTATTGAAGAGCTGACGGATAAAATGTCACATCAGTTCCGTGAGCAGTTTGCAAAAATCAACGCCAACTTCGGTGAAACCTTCCGTGAGCTTTTCGGCGGCGGACATGCTGAGCTTTCGCTCGAAGACCCCACCGACGTGCTTGAAAGCAATATCGACATAAAGCTCCAGCCTCCCCGAAAGAACGTAAAGCGTCTTGATTCGCTCTCAGGCGGTGAAAAGGGACTTTCAGCTATTGCACTTCTCTTTGCAATTATGAAGGTTAACCCTGCACCCTTCTGCATTTTCGACGAGGTTGAGGCTGCACTCGACGATGTTAACGTAACAAGATATGCCCAGTATGTAAGAAGAATGACAGGCAACACTCAGTTTATTCTCATCACTCACAGACGCGGTACCATGGAAGAGGCAGATGTGCTTTACGGCATCACAATGCAGGAGCAGGGCGTATCAAAGCTGCTTGAACTCAAAACAGCAGAGCTTGCAAAGAAGCTCGGCATTACACAATAAAGGAGGAAGAGACCTATGGGTATCTTTTCAAAATTCGGGTTTGGTCTTAAGAAAACCCGTGAAGGCATGACAGAGCGCATTGAAGATGTGCTGGGTGCCTATGAAGAAATAACAGACGATTTTTTCGATGACCTTGAGGAAGCACTCATTATGGGCGATATCGGTATGAAAACTGCTACCGATATAGTTGCAGAGCTTCGCAAGAGAGTGAATAAAAATGAGGTGCGCAACCCCAAGCACGCTAAAATGATAATCTCAGATATTATTGCCGAAATGATTGACGGCGGCGAGGATATGGGTCTTATCACAATTCCCTCAATTATCCTTGTTATCGGTGTCAACGGTGTTGGCAAGACTACAACCATCGGTAAGCTTGCCGCTATGTATAAGAAAGAGGGCAAGAAGGTTATCCTCGGTGCAGCGGACACATTCCGTGCTGCAGCTATTGAGCAGCTTGAGGTATGGGCTGAGCGTGCAGGTGTTGACATAGTCAAGCACAAAGAGGGTGCGGACCCTGCCGCTGTGGTATATGACACAATCAGTGCGGGTCTTTCAAGAGATTGCGATATTATTATCTGTGACACTGCAGGCAGACTTCACAACAAGAAAAATCTTATGGACGAGCTTGCAAAAATCTACAGAGTTGTTGAAAAAGAGCTTCCCTATGCCGACCGTGAAATTCTTCTCGTACTTGATGCAACAACAGGTCAGAATGCAGTTAATCAGGCTAAAGAATTTATGAATGTTGCCGAGCTTACAGGTATTGCACTTACAAAGCTTGACGGTACTGCAAGAGGCGGTGTTGTGCTCACAATCAAAAATGAGCTTAAGCTTCCCGTTAAGTTTATCGGCGTAGGCGAGCAGATTGATGACCTTCAGCCCTTCAAGCCCAAGGTTTTTGCAAAGGCACTCTTTGAAGATACATCAGTTACCTTTGCAGACGAGGATTAAGAGATGAAAATAGTTATTGCAACACATAATAAGCATAAACTCCGGGAAATGAGCCGTATCCTTTCACCTATGGGTTATGAGGTTGTTACAGATACTGACCTTGGTATTGAGCTTTCAGATGTGGAGGAAAACGGCGAAACCTTCCTTGACAATGCCAGAATCAAATCAGAAGCAGGCTGCAAGGAAAGCGGTTACCCCTGCATAGCAGATGACAGCGGACTTTGTGTAGACGCCCTTGGCGGCGCACCGGGGGTTTTCTCAGCAAGATACAGCGGAATACACGGTGACGATGAAGGTAACAACCGTAAATTATTAGCAGAGCTTGAAGGAGTACCGACAGAAAAAAGAACGGCACACTTCGCCTGCGCCATCTGTGTCAGCTTCCCTGACGGCAGTGAGGTTACGGCGACGGGCAAGTGTGAGGGCTATATAGGCTTTGAAGGCAGAGGCAGTAACGGCTTTGGCTATGACCCCTTGTTTATGGTGGGGGACAGAAGTCTTGCCGAAATGACAGCGGGCGAAAAGGATGCCATCAGCCACAGAGGAAATGCACTGAAGGAATTACAGAAGATATTACCAAGTATATAAGGAGCAATTCAGATGACAGGTAAAGAAAGAGCAGCTTTCAGAGCTCAGGCTAATCACCTCGAACCTCTTTTTCAGGTAGGTAAAGGCGGGATGTCCGATGCTCTCATTAAGCAGACAGACGATGCTCTCAGAGCAAGAGAGCTTATAAAGGTTAAGGTTCTTCTTGAATCTTCACCCATTACTCCCAGAGAAACAGCCGATGAATTAGCTAAAGCAACAGGCGCCGAGGTTATTCAGGTTATCGGCGGTGTTATAGTGCTTTACAGAGAAAGCCCCGAGCTTAAAGAGAAGGCACTGCAGAAAGAAAAGAATAAGAAAATGGCAGCCAAAAAGGCAAAGGAAAAGCTTTACGCTGCTAAAAAAGAAGGCAAGAAAGTTTATTTCAGAAGTCAGACAAAGGGTAAAAAATAATGCGTATAGGTATTTACGGCGGTGCCTTCAATCCCGTGCATAAGGGTCATGTGAAGCTCGCTGAAGAAATTAAGAATAAAGCGCACCTTGATAAGATAATCATAATGCCCTCAGGTCTTTCTCCGCACAAATCAAGCGGGGGATTAATTGACAGTGAACACAGAGTGAAAATGTGTGAGCTTGCTTTTCAGGGCGAGGATTATATCATCAGCGACCTTGAAATTAAGCGCGAGGGCAAAAGCTATACCGTTGACACAGTGAGGGAACTGAAGAAAAGCTATCCCGATGACGAGCTGTTTCTGATTATGGGTTCTGATATGCTTCTGTCCTTTCATAAGTGGTACCTGTATGAGGAAATCCTCACTTATGTCACAATCTGTGCCACCACAAGGCAGGAGGATATAAGCCTTGACGAGCTGAAAAGCTACAGCAGTGAGGTGCTGAAAAAAGACACTCTTATTATCGACTTTGAGCCTTTTGAATGCAGCTCAACTCAGGTGAGAAATGCTCTTCTCTCAGGTGAAGATGCATCTTCTTTGGTGCCTGATAAGGTCCTCCAATATATAAAAGAAAATGCACTTTATACCGATAGTTATACACCTATCAGACAGCTTCTTCGCAGTAAGCTTGACGATTACCGCTTCATTCACTCACTGAATGTTGCCGACAGTGCAAGACAGCTTGCAAAGCTTTACGGTGCCGATGAAGAAAAGGCATACTTCGCAGGACTTACCCACGATATTATGAAGAATGCTTCAAAACTCGAGCAGCTTTCCGTAATGGAAAAGGGTGGTATAATTCTCACTGATGCTGAGAAACATAATCCTAAGCTGTGGCACTCAATAGCAGGGGAGTGTTATCTGAGAACTGAAATGGGCATCACCGATCCGGAAATCCTCGGCAGTGTACGCTATCACACAACGGGCAAGGCGGGAATGAGCCTTATGGAAAAGATTATCTATGTTGCCGATTATATTTCAGCTGAGAGAAATTATCCCGATGTGGGCGTAATGAGAGATCTGGCACTGGGGCATTCCCTTGAGGAGGCTTCACTTTATTCGCTTCAATACACTTTTATGAAGCTGACCCCGGAAAAAGGTATAATACACACTGACAGTGTTGATTTTTATAACGAACTTATTATAAATGAAAGGAGTGAAGTTAAATGACTGAACTCGAACTTGCAAGAGAAATTGTAAAGGTACTCGACAACAAAAAGGGTATGGATATAAAGCTTATTGAAATCACTGAACACTCAATAGTTGCAGACTATTTTGTTATTGTTTCGGGTACTTCAAACACCCATGTTAAGGCTCTGGCTGATGAAGTTGAATATGAGCTTACACAGCAGGGTGTTGAGCCTCATCACATTGAAGGCAGAGCAACAGGCTGGATTCTGCTTGATTACAGCAGCGTGCTTGTTCACGTGTTCACAGGAGAAGCACGTGAATACTATAACCTTGAAAGACTCTGGCAGGATGCAAGAACTATTGACATTTCTGATATTGTGGAGTAATATTAACTATTGTAAATAATTAAACGGAGTGATAAATTTGAATTACGATTTTAAAATTGCCGAGAAAAAATGGCAGGATAAATGGGAAGAAGCAGGTGTTTTCCACGCCCAGGACGGCTCTGACAAAAAGAAGTTCTATGCTCTTGTAGAATTCCCTTATCCCAGCGGTGCAGGTATGCACGTAGGTCACATCAAGGCTTATTCAGGTCTTGAGGTTGTGTCAAGAAAAAGAAGAATGGAAGGCTACAATGTGCTTTTCCCCATCGGCTTTGACGCATATGGTCTGCCTACAGAAAACTACGCTATCAAAACAGGCATCCATCCCCGTCAGGTAACTGACAACAATATTGCTAAGTTCACTTCTCAGCTCAAGAGAGTAGGCTTCTCATTTGACTGGAACAGAGTAGTTGACACCACAGAAGAGGGCTACTACAAGTGGACACAGTGGATTTTCCTCAAGATGTTTGAAAACGGTCTTGCTTTCAGAGATAAGACCCTTGTTAACTATTGCCCCTCATGTAAGGTTGTTCTTTCAAACGAAGACTCACAGGGCGGTAAGTGTGACATCTGCCACAGCGACATCGTTCAGAAGTCAAAGGACGTATGGTATCTGAGAATTACTGAATACGCTGACAAGCTTCTTGAAGGCCTTAAGGATGTTGACTATCTCCCCAATGTAAAGCTCCAGCAGGAAAACTGGATCGGTAAGTCAACAGGCGCATTCGTTAACTTCACTGTTAAGGATACAGAGGAAACTCTCCGTATTTACACAACCCGTCCCGATACTCTTTTTGGTGTAACCTTTATGGTTATGGCTCCCGAGCATCCTATGCTTGACAAATATCAGGCTATGATAAAGAATTTCGGTGAGGTTGAAGCTTATAGAACTGAATGTGCTAAGAAGACAGAATTCGAGCGTACTCAGCTTGTTAAGGATAAGACCGGCGTTAAGCTTGACGGTTTTGTTGCTATCAATCCCGTCAATGGCAAGGAAATCCCCATTTTCATTTCAGACTATGTTATGATGGGCTACGGCACAGGTGCAATTATGGCTGTACCCGCACACGACCAGAGAGACTACGACTTCGCTAAGAAGTTCGGCATCGACATTATCGAGGTTATCAAGGGCGGCGACATCAGCGTTGAAGCCTACACAGGCGACGGCGAAATGGTCAACTCAGACTACCTCAACGGCTACACAGACAAGAAGTCATCAATTGCTCGCGTACTCGAAGAACTCGAAAAGCAGGGCATCGGCGAAAAGGGCGTTCAGTATAAAATGAAGGACTGGGCATTCAACCGCCAGAGATACTGGGGCGAACCCATCCCCATCGTTCACTGCCCCCATTGCGGAATCGTTCCCG
>JAZTYQ010000036.1:0-34147 GCA_045637065.1 Acutalibacteraceae bacterium | reverse complement strand
GACAGTTTTACGGTCAACCACAATGTTATGTTCTTTGTACAAAAGGTCGATTATATCCTTTTGTGTCAGGGTGTGGTTTTCGTCGCTGTATTCTTCGAGTATGCGAAGGATATCTATGATTATTCGCTTTGTATTTTCGTTAGGCATAGTTGGCGGAGAGCAAGGGATTTTGTTCCGGTGCTTGCCGCACCTATCGCCTCGCTTCGCTCGTTGCCCCGTCGGCGAAAACAGTCCCCGGGACTGTTTTCTTCCGAAAGCCTCACGGCTTTCTCCCTCCTTGTTCGAATCCCTTGCTTTCTGAACTTAATAAAAAAATAAAAGGTAGCACCTGTTGGTACTACCTTTCTTTTTTGGCGGAGAGCAAGGGATTTTGTCTCGGTGCTGCCGCACCTATCGCCTCGCTTCGCTCGTTGCCCCGTCGGCGAAAACAGTCCCCAGGGCTGTTTTCTTCCGAAAGCCTCACGGCTTTCTCCCTCCTTGTTCGAATCCCTTGCTTTCTGAACTTGACAAAAAATAAAAGGTAGCACCTGTTGGTACTACCTTTCATTTTTGGCGGAGAGCAAGGGATTCGAACCCTCGAAGCCGTTTTAGCGACTTACACGATTTCCAATCGTGCTCCTTCGACCAGCTCGGACAACTCTCCATGTATTCAATTGCCTTGCTATTATACACGAGGAGTAATAAAAAATCAAGCCCTTTTGCAATTTTATTTGACTTTTCTGTGAGGTGGGAGTGGGGGAGTAAGAGGCAAAATTGAAAGGCAGGCTACTGTGAAGTGCCTGCCTTTTGCTGTGTTATTTGATTGTAACTATTTCAATAATTTTTGCTGTGCTTTCTTCGTGAGTGATTGTAACACTGTCGCCCTTTGACATAATAACAACCATCTCTTCGTCTGAAGCCTTGATGCTGTAGTAAACGCCCTTGCCGTCAAGCTCAAGGAAGTAAACGCTTTCGCCGTTCATAACTGCTGTGCGGATATCTGTGATAGCACCCTTCACTGTTACAAGCTCTGATTCGGGAATGTCGTTTTCAGTGCCGCTGTTGTTGGTTGCGTCTTCTATTTTGTCAATGTCAACGTTGATGTTGATATTATTCTGCTTGAGTTTCTTTACATAAGCGTCGGTACATTCTGCAATTGTTGTACCTGTTACAACAACCTGATAGTTTTCAACATTAACCATTGCATAACGCTTAACAAGGTTATCCTTATCCTTAAGTGACATGAAGTAGGTAGGTTCACCGCTGATGTTAAGGAGAATGGGGAAGGTTGCATCGTAAGCGTAGTCCTGAACTTCACCGCGTGCAGAGGACTGAGCAGACATTTCCTTAGCACCTGAAACTGCATAGAAGTTTGCATCCTTTGTTCTCATGTTAATAAGAACGAAGCCGATGATAGCCTGGTCATTACCTGCTGAAGTAACACCGGTGTACATATAAACGTCGTCATTCTGAGCCAGGAAGTTTTCGCCTTCTGTAGCCATCTTAACGCCGTCCTGGCCTATAAGTGAGTTGATAAAGCCGTTCTTATACTGACCGAAGTAGTTGAACTGTTCAACAAGAAGATCCTTTGAATAAATGCCATCAATCCACTGAAGCTCAGCGCTGGTTTTAACCTCGTCGGCAGTGTACTCGACCATTTCACCTGTAACCGCATCAACGATAACAACGCCTTTTACATCTGTACCGCCGAAGAGACCGATTGTCTTATCAAGTACGGGGCAGAGCCAGTAAGGACTTCCGTTTTCATCGATTTCAAAGTGGGGTGTGTCAAAGATATAGGTGGGATAAGCAAAACGTATGTGTCTCATAAGATATTTGCCGAAATGCTCGTGAATTGAATATCTGATATATTCGCCTTCGGAAAGAATTTTAAGCTCAGCCTTCTGTGTTACCATGTTGACAACAATATAACCGGGCAGACCTTCCTTTGTGTTTTTCAGCCACTTGAAAACGTCGCCGTAGGAAAGAGTTGTAACCTTAATGGGCTCGTTTTTATAGTTGATCTGTGTCATCTGATTTGAAACTTCAAACTGAGAAATAGCATTGATTGAAGCAAGGTCGCCGAGAGTACGGTTTGCAAGTACTCCTGCGGCAAGGTTGTCAAGCACGGGTACGGATGAGAAGTCGGCTTCTTCAATATCCTCTGAGAAGTTGGTTTCTTCGTTTACGTCAATAATGTTGCTGTAGGTTTTAGCTCTGAAAACAACTGTTGAGGTGAGCATACCCACACCCACAATTGCAACTAAAATTGCAATAATAACGATTGAAACAATACTGCGTTTCTTTACGTATTCGGTGTATTCGGGCTTTATAAAGGCTCCGCTTGTAACAAATAGAAGACCTACAAATATAGCTGCAACTATACCGAAGAACATATAGGTGTCTGTGCTTTTGAAATTGAGAGGGGGAAGCATAAAGTAATAAGCAATTGCTGCACCGATAATTGTGCCGATTATGCTTATAACGAGCTTGAGACCTGATTTTTCAGGGATAAGGTACGCGCTTTTGCCCCTGCCCTTAGTGTTATCTCCGCCGCCCGTAAAGTCAACTTTAATGGGTTCCATAAGATTCACTCCTTAAGTTAATGATAGTTATATAATACTTTGATTATACATTAGACGGTATGAAAATGCAATAGTAAAAGCATAAATGTTTTGCGGGGACTGTTTTTACAGAACCCCGCATTTTATCAGCTGAATTTATAAATCTTGCCTTTTTCGGTTATGAATGATGTTACGCCATCGGCAAATTCTGCTTCAATTTCCTTGCCCTCTTCGTCATATACGAGTATAATTTTGCCGTCATATTTTATTGAGCATTTTCCACCGAGGTTTGATTTTACCATACCTTCCTTGAGCTTGTCGTCTTTCCATTTGAGGCTGAATTCAAAGTTTCCTCGTGCCATAAGACCGCTTATGTCACCCTCGTGCCAGCTTTCGGGCAGTGCGGGAAGAATACGGATATAGCTTTCGTGGCTCTGCAGGAGCATTTCACATATGCCGGCAAGCAGCCCGAAGTTGCCGTCAATCTGGAAGGGCGGGTGAGTGCCGAAGAGGTTTTTCAATATGGTTGTTTTCATAATCTGAGTGATGATTTCGTCACACTCGTTGCCCTTGAGGAGCCTTGCATAGCTGAGAAGTCTTATTGCAAGTCCCCAACCGGTGCTCTTGTTGCCTCTGTCTTTGAGTGTGGTGTAAGCTGCTTCGGAAAGAGCCTTGTCATCGGGTGAAATCTGTCTGAAGGGATAAAGTGACAGCAGATGTGAGATGTGTCTGTGCTTTTTCTGCACACCCTGATTATAGAAGCCGCGCATAAAGAATTTATCCTCGTCATACCACTCCTTAATCTGACCCCATTTGCCTATGTGAAGAGGCTGAAGCTTTGTTATCTGCTGCTTTACGGTTTCGATAAGGCTTTGGTTCACACTGTCTGCAAAGCCTGCTTCCATCATGTACTCTGCCGCAGAAATAAGGTCTTCATAAAGGTTGTAGATTATGCACTGGTCATAGGTGTTGCCTGCCGCAACAGGACCGTGTTCGGGAGAGTAGCCCGGTGAGCAGACAAGTCTGCCGCTTTTTTTATCTTCGGTAAGAAGCTGTGTCCACATGAGGGCGCATTCTTCCATAGCGGGGTATATATCATCTCTGAGCTTTTCCGCATCTCTTGTGTAAAGGAAGTAGTCATACATTCCCTGAAGTGCCCAGGCTCCGTTTGTGGGAGCCCAACCCCAACGCCACTGACTGCCGGGGCCTACAAATCCAAGGGGAGTGACCATAGTGTGAATCATAAAGCCTGTTGCCTTATTAAGGTCGGGAGTGCCGTCGGGAAGAGTTTCGCCTATGCCGAGGGTTTTGTTTGCAATAAGTCTGCCCGGCTTTTTGAGGGAGTTGACAAAGTCTATGTAGGGCAGTGCAGTTTCTTTGAGGTTTGCAGTGTATGCACCCCAGTAGTTCATCTGCACATTGACGTTGAAATGATAGTCGCAGCACCATTTCGGGTCATTTTTTGCATTCCATATGCCCTGAAGGTTTGCAGGCAGTGAGCCGTCGCGTGATGAGGCTATAAGCAGATATCTCGCATACTGGAAAAGCAATGTGATGAGGTTTCTTTTGTTTTCACCCTTTTTCTCAAAACGCTTGAGCATATAGTCCGTGGTGAGAATGGCATCACTTTCACCGAGAGAAAATTTAACTCTTTCATAAAGTGCCTTGTAGTCGGCAAGATGTGTTCTGTAAAGCTCACCGAAGGTTTTGGTGGCGGCAGAGTTCACAGCAGCGAGAGCCTTTTCAAGGGGATTTTCGTCTGAAAAGTATTCGGGGAAGCTGTTGATATAGTTTGTTGCAAGTGACGCTATTACCGTAACACTTGTGGCATCTTTGATTCTGATGTGACCGTCATCAGTTTTACTCGTTTCACCGTCGGTTATAAATCTGAAAGCACCTGCAAACTTCATGGAGTTTCTGTCTGCGCCTGCATCGGCATCGGCACCGACATTTGCCATAACGGTGCCTTCTGTGGTGATAGTGCCGTTTTCTGCCTTGCTCTGCGCCTTCTGGTCGGAAACAAAATATGCTTCAAGACTGATTTTTGCATCGGGTTCCTTTTCGCCTTCCTTGACTTCGAGAGGCTCAGCCTTTATTCTGCCCACAAAAACATTGTCAGGATAACTGACGAAATAGTGACGGGTATAGTTCACCTTATCAAGATGAAAGCTCACCATAGCCGAAGCTGTGTCAAGCTCTAAGTCACGGGTATATTTTTCTTTTTCGTTCTGTGCTTTAGGGAACTGCAGATAAAGGTTGCCGAAGGACTGATATGCACCGAAGCCTGTCATATCGCCTTCGAGGTTTTGCATCTTATCGGTGGCAGCTTTTATATCTCCTTTTTTCAGAAGCTCCTGAAGCTCTCTGAAGGAAGCGCCCTTGTCATCCTTTTTTACTCCGTAATTAAAGCCGTCAACATCCTTGCCGCCTGACCAGAGAGTCTTTTCGTTGAAATGGATAAGCTCACAGTCCACACCGCCGAAAACCTTGGCGCCTATTTTGCCGTTGCCTAAGGGGAGCGCTTCGTTTTCCCAACCGTAATAGCTCATATGAGCAGGTTCTTTATAGCATAAAAACATATTTTCACCTCATATAACATTATAAACTGCCTTTAATTATACCTTTAAAACAGGTTATATGTCAAGAAGTACCAAAAATATAGAGTGAAATGCCCTGAAAATCTTATCTAAAAATGAAAAATAAAAATTGATTTTTTACAAACTGTGTGGTATTATATATAATGTATATTTATGTTCAGGACGAAAGGGCAAAGAAAAATATGGATTATCTTATAAAAGCCTGCTCTTTGAATGATGTTGACGGCGACGAAATGAGAGAAGAAATCATCACTCATGCAAGTCTTTCGGGCAATAAGGACGATTACACAATAATCTATACGGAGGATGTGGATGGTCTTATTGCCAAAACCACAATCAGGGTGCTTGGCGGTGAGTGTGTCACGGTCAGACGAAAGGCAGAAATGCAGACTGATATGGTAATCGAGGTTGGCAGAAAGCATATCTCCGAGCATAGGTTGCCCTTCGGCAGCTTTCAGCTTGAGGTTATAGGCAGAAGCATAAGCAGTGCTTTCGATGAAAACTGCACCGAGCTTTCCTTCGCCTACACAACATATCAGGACAATATGCTCGTAGGTAAAGCTGAGTTCAATATAACCCTGAAAAGAAAAGGGCATCTTAAATCTTAAGAGAGGATAATTAAAATGTCAAAAACTGTAAATAAAGCACAAAATCAGATAAAACAGTTAGTTATCAGTGCTATAGAAAAGGCTCAGGAAAAAGAGCTTCTTGTACGCGCTGAGGCTCCCGTTTTCGGCGTGGAGGTTCCCGCCGACAGAGCAAACGGTGACTTTTCAACAAATGCAGCAATGGTTGGTGCAAGAGCCTTCCGCTTGCCCCCGAGAAAAATTGCCGAGGCAATATGCGATAACATGTGCCTTGAGGGAACATATTTTGAAAAGGTGGAAATTGCAGGCCCCGGCTTCATCAACTTCTTCCTTTGCGATGACTATTACAGTGATATACTTCTTGAAATAAACGAAGCAGGAGACAGCTACGGCAGAAGCGATTACGGTAAGGGTAAGAGCATAAATGTTGAATTTGTTTCAGCTAACCCCACAGGCCCTATGCACATGGGCAATGCAAGAGGCGGTGCCTTAGGTGACTGTCTTGCAGCAGTTCTCGATTATGCCGGCTATGATGTAGCAAGAGAATTCTATGTCAATGATGCAGGCAATCAGATTGATAAGTTTGCACTTTCACTTGATATCAGATATCAGCAGATTTGCGGCAAAGATGTTGAGCTTCCCGAAGACAGCTATCACGGTGAAGATATAATTGAAAGAGCTACCGAATTCAGAAGTATTTACGGTGACGGATATCTGGAAAAGAGCGAAGAAGAAAGAAGAAAGGCTCTTGTAGAGTTTGCACTGCCTAAAAACCTTGCGAATATGAAGGCTGCCATGGCAAAGTACCGCATAGACTATGACCTCTGGTTCAGCGAGCTTACACTTCACAACGGCGGTGAACTTAAAGAAACAATTGACATACTCACTGAAAAAGGTTACACTTATGAAAAGGACGGCGCTCTGTGGTACAAGAACATTGAAGTGCAGACAGAGATGCTTCTCAGTCAAGGCAAAACCCAGGACTATATCGATAAACTGGAGCTGAAGGACGACGTTCTTATAAGAGCAAACGGCAACCCAACTTATTTTGCCGCTGATATTGCTTACCACAGAAATAAGCTGGAAAAAAGAGGCTTCGATAAGGCTATTGACGTTTGGGGTGCTGACCACCACGGTCACGTTGCAAGAATGAAGGGTGCCATGAAGGCTGTGGGCATTGACCCAAACAGACTTGATATTCTGCTTATGCAGTTTGTACGCCTTGTGCGTGACGGTGAAATTGTAAGAATGTCAAAGAGAACAGGTAAGGCAATTACCCTTGTTGACCTTCTTAATGAAGTGCCTATTGATGCGGTGCGTTTCCTTTTCAATATAAGAGAGCCGGGCTCACTTATGGACTTTGACCTTGACCTTGCAGTTGAGGAAAGCTCACAGAATCCCGTTTACTATTGCCAGTATGCTCACGCAAGAATCTGCAGTATTCTCTCAAAGCTTGAAGCTGAGGGCAAAAAGGCAAGAATCTGCACAAAGGATGAGCTTAAAAAACTCGTCTGCCCCGAAGAAAGAGAGCTCATCCGCTACCTTTCAACTTTAGGCGATGTAATTATAAACGCAGCCAAAAACTATGACCCTGCTAAGGTAACACACTATGCCGTTGACCTTGCAACCCATTTCCATAAGTTCTATAATGCCTGCCGTGTAAGCACCCAGGATGAAGAGCTTATGCAGGCAAGACTTTTCCTTTGCATTTGTGTCAAGAATACAATGAAGAGCATTCTCAATATGCTTAAAGTTGATTCACCCGACAGAATGTAATAAAATTTTGTTACGTAACGGAAAAAACATAAAAAATTAATCAATAATTTAAGTAGTTGTGATATACTTTTATTAAATAAACAAAAAGGAGTAAAACTATGAACGCAGAAAAAATTCTCGTTGTGGATGATGACCTTAATATTTGCGAGCTGCTCAGACTTTATCTTACAAAGGAAGGCTATAATGTGGTTATAGCAAATGACGGTGTGAGTGCCGTTACAATGTTCCAGGAGGAAAATCCTTCTTTGGTGCTTCTTGATATTATGCTTCCCAAGCTTGACGGCTGGCAGGTATGCAGAGAAATCAGGAAGTTTTCCGAAACTCCCATTATTATGCTCACAGCAAAGGGTGAAATTTTTGACAGAGTACTCGGTCTTGAACTTGGTGCTGATGACTATGTTGTAAAGCCCTTTGATACAAAAGAAATAGTGGCAAGAATCAAAGCTGTTCTTCGCCGCAGCGCAGCTTCAGCTGCTGAAGAGGTTAAGGAAGTTCATTACGATAAGCTTTCAATCAATCTTACAAATTATGAGTTGAAGGTTGCAGGTGTGCAGATTGATACACCGCCCAAAGAGATGGAGCTTATTTTCCACCTTGCAAAGAACCCCAACAGAGTTTTCACAAGAGACCAGCTTCTTGATGAGGTATGGGGCTATGACTACTACGGTGATTCAAGAACAGTTGACGTTCATGTCAAGCGTCTTCGTGAAAAGCTTGAGGGTACCTCAGATAAGTGGGAACTCAGAACTGTATGGGGCGTAGGCTACAAGTTTGAAACAAAAGAATAATAAGTGACCTGTGTCACTCTGACGCCTGACTAAACATCAGGCGTTTTATTGAAGCGGGAGGATTTTTATGGGAAAAGCAAGTCGCAGAAAAAAAAGAAGAATAAAAGCACGCGGACTTTTTGCAAGGTATTTCGGTATATCTGCTCTGACGGTGTTTCTCAGCTTTGTTTTTGTCGGTCTTGCCATGGTGTTTTTTGTTGCAGCCCAGTGGTGGACTGATAAGGTTGATATACTCATAAGCAATGCTCAGGACATTTCTGCAGTTTATTACAATGTCAGAAAAGAAGACAACTTTGATGTTGATACAGTTACGGGCACTTTGCAGATAATGTCATCTGCCACAAAGTCGGAATATTTTATTACCGATGACAGCGGTTATGTTTTGTTATGCGGTGACTGTGAAAGCGGTATGAGTGAAAAGTGTGATAACCATAAGAACCTTGTTATTGACACAAAAACTCTCGAAAGAGCCAAGGACGGCGGTTTTTCAGACTATATGACAGATGACGATTTCGGTATAGGTAAGTTTGTTGCCGCAGTGCCGCTCAAGGGTGCGGATAATAAAACAGAGGCAATAGTTTTTGCTGTTGAAGATGCGGTTACGGGTCTTGTGCCTTACGTTGTCAATATTGTTACGGCCATACTGTATTTTATGCTTTTTGCACTTGTTATTGTGTTTATCGCTATTTTCTTTATCACCAGAGGCATCACCAAGCCCCTTAACGAAATGAAAGAGGTCACCAAGCACTTTGCAAAGGGTGAGTTTGAATTCAGGGCAAACGAAAACTATAAAAAGAAAGACTTCCGCGAATTTGCCAAGGCACTTAACAAAATGGCATATGAGCTTAAAATAGACGATGAAGCGCAGAAAAGCTTTATTGCAAATGTGTCTCATGAGCTGAAAACTCCCATGACATCAATAGGCGGTTTCATTGACGGCATTCTTGACGGTACTATTCCGCCTGAGAAGGAAAAGAAATATCTCACTGTTGTTTCAAGTGAGGTTAAAAGACTTGCACGCATGGTTGTTTCAATGCTCAATCTGTCTAAAATTGAAGCAGGTGAAGTTCAGCTTGCACCTTATAAGTATGATATAGGTAAGCAGATTTTTGAAATTCTCCTCTCATTTGAAAAGACCATAGATGAAAAGCGCATCGAAATAGAAGGCTTTGAAAATATGGGTGATGTTATTATTGAGGCAGACCGTGACCTGATTCAGCAGGTGGTTTATAATCTTATTGACAATGCAGTGAAGTTTACCCCTGAAAAGGGAAAAATAACCGTCTTTGCAGAAAAAGGCAGCGAATCAACCAAGGTCACAATCCGCAATTCAGGTGCAGGCGTTTCAGAGGATGAAATAGCAAGAATATTTGAACGCTTCTATAAAGTTGATAAATCAAGAAGCTACGACACAAAGGGTGTAGGCTTAGGTCTTTATATAGTTAAGACCATAATAAATATGCACGACGGTGAAGTCAGTGCCGCAAGTAAAAAAGGGGAATACACAGAGTTCTCCTTTGAAATTCCCTTTTCTAAGTGAAATAATTATTAAAAGTTTTTAACTTTTTTTAAGTGTAGGTATGTATTCTTTACACTGTAATATTCATTTATTAGTTCTGAACAGCTCAGAAAGGAGCCATATATTATGAATGACAATGAAACAAACTTCAATTCCTTTGCAGGACCTGACGAAAGCGAAAACGTAACAGCTTCCCCTCAGAGTGAAAAAGCTGCTTATGATAGTGCGGATGTTTATTCAGAGCCTAATGTTGCAGGTGATGAAATAACTCCCGTGGCTGATATGGAAAAACCCTATGAGGGCTATTTCAAAGAGGATGACGAGCCTGTTTATACAGACTATAATCCTTACGCGGAGGCACAGCCTTCACAGGAAAATGTAAATCCCTATGTCGGCGGCGCAAATAAGCAGGAAAGTGTAAAGGGTGAGCCGGTGGGCGCAAGTCAGACACAGTCTGCACCCTTCAATCCCTATGCGTCACCTTCACAGTTCAGTCAGCCAAACTATAACTCACAGAATTACGGCTACACTCAGTATAACCAGCAGTACCGTCAGCCCCCTATGCCTCCCGAGAAAAAGGGCAAAGGCAAAAGAGTGGCAGCGGGCCTGATTGCAGCCTGCGTTGTAATAGCGCTTATTGCAATTGTCAGCGCCTTTTTCGGCGGCAGTCCCGATACGGGTACAACAAATGGTGATGACACCTCCACAACAGAGGCACCCACAACAATAAAGCCTGTTATTTCAACAACTCAGACCAATGAGGCACTTTCACAGATTAACTCAGTTGTTATTGCAGAAAAGGTACGCCCCAGTGTGGTAGGGGTTATGACATATAAAAACGGTCAGCTTTACGGTGAAGGCTCAGGCGTGCTCTGGGCAACAGACTCCACGGGTAAATATACTTATGTTGTTACCTGCGCTCATGTTATTGACGAAAGCGGTGTTACCTATGGCATACTTCTGCTTGACGGCAAAACCTATGAGGCTGAAATGGTAGCCTGCGACACGAGAACAGATATAGGTGTGCTTAAGATTGAGGCTACTGGACTTCCCCTTGCTGAGATAGGTGATTCCTCCGCCTTGAGAATAGGTGAGCCTATTTATGCTATCGGTAACCCGGGTGGCTCTGAGTATTTCGGCTCAATAACTGATGGTATAGTTTCTGCTATTGACAGAAGCGTAAGTGCAACCTACACAATGACATGCATTCAGCACAATGCTGCCATCAACCCCGGCAACTCAGGTGGTGCTCTTGTTAATATGGCAGGTCAGATAGTGGGTATCAATTCCTCAAAGATAGCTTCAACTGAATATGAGGGTATGGGATTTGCTGTACCCACATCAATTGCTGTTCCCATTGTTGATGCACTTATTCAGTATAAATATGTGCCAAACAGACCTAAGCTCGGTATTGAATATGCACCTGTAAGCGCATATCAGCTTTACTCTCTCGTTGTTTCTATCAAGGGGCTTCCTCAGGGCTCGCTTGTTATTGCAGGCATTTCATCTGACAGCAGTCTTAAAAATACCGAGGCTCAGGTAGGTGACCTTATTATAGGTGTTAACGGCAAGGACATGGATGATTCCAGCGTGCTGCTTGACCTTATTGATACCGGCGCAGTAGGTGACACACTCACGCTCACTCTCTGCAGAGTGGAAAGCCGTACCTACAAGACAACCACCTTCGATGTGACTATCACTCTGGTTGAGGATAAGGGTGCTTCACAGCAGGAGGAAACCACAACTGCAAGACCTTCAGGCGGCAACGATTATTACTACGGTGGTGCCGGCAGCTTTGAAGACTTTTTCAACGACTACTTCGGCTTTGGTTGGTAATATTTATAAAAGAGCTGTATCCGCTTTTCAGTGGAGTACAGCTCTTTCTTTACATCAATGAAAACAAGACAAGTGCTTCTTCAATTTTAGAGTATATTTCATATAGCTCACTCTGTGGCAGAGGATTTTCTCCTTTGCCTATTTCTATTGTGAAGCCGGGGCGGTGAAATTCGTCAATAAACCAATCCTTGAAGCCGCCGTGGGAAGCAAGGGAGCTGTTTCTGACGAGTTCATATGAGCAGGAATCGGCAAGTATTTTTGCCATCATATCAGACTGTGGGGGAGTATGCTCACCGTATTGCCAATAAAGCTCTTCTCCTTGGGAGTGTAGTGCCATACACTGCCTGAACTGTCTTATTCTGCAAAGCCTTGTAAGTGCTTTTGTTTCAGCCTCACTTTCAGGATAAGCTCCGCCGAACTGTCTCGGAGAGGGCGAGTGAATACCCTGCTCCTCTTCCATTTGTCTGAGAATGTGCCAGCCTGCATTGAAATTGTGGTTTATGTCAACACCCAGAGCATTTGCATTCCACTTTGAATAATCCTCACAAGGGATGCGACTGATGAAATTACGCAGATTTTTTGCGCTTTCATTGCCGTGTACCGCTATTTCAACACCGTCAGGGTTTACGCAGGGAATTATGGTTACGCCAAGCTGTGTCAAAGCACGCTTCATATCAACTCCGCAAAGAAGCTTTGAGTGCTTTATACTGTAACAGAGCCTTTCCGTAAACAGAAGCAGAGCAAGAGCTGTCAGCCACTCACTGCCGTGAAAGGCACCTGCATATATAACGCTGTTGTCGGGATTTCCGATATTCAGAGCAAAAATGCCTCTGCCCAGAGCAGTTCTTCCGCAAAGCTCGGTGTTTATAAAAGGATATTCTGAAATTAACTCTTCTATTATTGATTTATTTGTGTTATAATCATACAAACACGGTTTTACTATGTAATTCAAATTTATCACCTTGGTTATATATATATTATCCGTGGCTTTGAAATATGATGAAAAGAGGAATAAATTATGGCGTTCAGCGAAAAAACCTTGAATGTAAAAACTATTTTTGAGGGTAAAATTATAAATGTTCATGTTGACGATGTTGAACTCTCTGACGGCAAAAAGTCTTTCAGAGAGGTTGTTGAACACAGCGGTGGCGTATGTGTTGCACCTCTGACTGATGAAGATGAGCTGCTTATGGTCAGACAGTTCCGCTATCCTTTTTCCCGTGAACTCATGGAGGTACCTGCGGGTAAGCTTGAGAAGGGTGAAGATCCTCTTGCCGCAGGAGTAAGAGAGCTGGAAGAGGAATGCGGAGTTGTTGCCGACAGAATTATATCTTTAGGTGAAATTTATCCCACTGTTGCCTATTGCAGTGAGATTATATATATGTTTGCAGCTACGGGTCTTCATAAGACACATCAGCACCTTGACGAGGGTGAATTTTTAGGCGTTGAGAAGGTAAAATTCACCGAGGCACTTTCAATGGTTATGTCAGGAAAAATACGCGATGCAAAGACCGTTTCTGCAATTCTCAAAATAGCAAGACTTAAAGAGGAAGGTGTCCTTTAATGGCGGATTTTATTTTAGCCTCAGCCTCACCGAGAAGAAAGGAAATCCTTTCCAATGCAGGCTTCTCCTTTGAGATTATTCCCTCAGATACCGATGAAAGCATAGAGGAAAATCTTTCTCCTGAAGAAACGGTGAAGGAACTTGCAAAAAGAAAAGCAGAGTATATTCTCAATAAGCACCCCGACAGAGTGGTTTTCGGCTGTGACACTGTTGTTGCAGTTGAGGAAAGTATTCTTGGCAAGCCTGCCGATGATGAAGAGGCATTCTCTATGCTTAAACTTCTTTCAGGCAAAACTCATAAGGTGTCAACAGGCGTTTGTGTTATATCTGCAGAAAAGGAAATCTGCTTCAGCGACACAACAGAAGTAACCTTTTATGACCTGGACGATGAAACCATAAGAAGTTATGTTGCAACGGGGGAGTGCAGTGACAAGGCAGGTGCTTACGGTATTCAGGGCTACGGCAGTGTACTTGTAAAAGAGATAAAGGGCGATTACTTTTCGGTTATGGGCTTGCCTGCTGCAAGAGCATCAAGGGCACTGAGTGAATTTGGAATAAAGGGCAAGGTAAGCCTTTAATTTGTAATAGTTTTTTAGTTAGGTTTAGTAAATAAACTGTAAACCTCTTTCGATAATGGAATAAAAGTATTTACTTTTTTTGTTTTTAGGTGTATATTAATCCTTATGAGAAAATGTCCCGGGGCAGAGTTGCCCCATAACAATATGAAAAGGAAGTATATAACATGGACATCAAAGAATTTATCAGAGGTGCGTTATGCGAACCCGAAAAGGGCGATACTGTTGAATATTTCAATCTTAAAGCAAGAGTTTCAGGCAACGTGCTGACAAATGCACAGAGAAACATCCCCAGCCCTGCTTATGCATATGAAGCAGACATCACAAAATTCCTTGAGGTTTATAAGGAAATCAAAAAGGATTGTGGCTACCACCTTTCTTTCAACGCTCTTATGATGAGAGTGCTGGTTGAGGGTCTTAAGGCAGCTCCCAGACTCAATGCACATCTTCAGTATAATCATACTGCATCCTGTGGCAGACTTATTGTAAAGAAGCACATCGACGTTGCTATGCCTATTTTCCTTGACAGCGGTGAAACCTTCCCCATTAAGGTCAGAGGCGTTGAAGATAAGTCCCTTAAGGAAATTGCGGAGCTTACAGACAGCCTTATTGCAAGAGTTGACAAGACCGATATGGACAGTCTGCTCTTCGACCTTATAACACAGAGAATGGTCGGCTTCATTTTGAAGGGCAAGCTTATTTCAAGTGCCGCACAGATAGCTTCCGGATATTTCGGTAAGTATAAGGTTGCAAAGCTCTCAGGTCTTTTTGAAAAGAAAGCACCCCGTGACCCTGAATCACTTGAACCCTATGATATGAATGAAGGCACCGTATGCCTTACAAACTGGGGTCCTCTCAACGATAAAATCACAGGTGACGTAACCTACACACCCCTTCTCTATCCTCAGGTTTTCCTTATGGCTGTTGGCTGTATCCGTGACAGAGAGTTTGTTTTCAAAAATGAAGAGGGCGTTGTTGATATCGGTACCAAGAAGGTGCTTCCCATCACTCTTGTTTTCGACCACAGAATCGGTGGCTTTGCCGATGTTATGCCTTTTATCAGAAAGCTTGATGAAATCTTCGAAAACCCCGAAGTAATGAAAGAATGGTAATAAAAGGGAGAAAAATTCCTTTTTAGAATGACAAAAATGTGAACATATGATATAATACTTCACTGTGTTAAATAATTTTACTAAAGGAGTTATCCTATGAGCAGTGTAAATGAAAATTTCAGAAAGGTTCTTGATAATCTTTCCGGAGATATTGAAAAACTTGGCTTCTCAGCCTATAAAAATGAAAACGGCGAAGTCCTTTATGAAAAGGACGGTGAGCTGTGGGCAAGATACACCGGAGAAAAGGGTGTAGTTGCTTTCTGTGTTGCTGACGGCAAAATTACAATCTATTCAGGTGAAGATGTAGAAAATGCAGAAGATACACCTAAGAAGCTTTCAGCTTCACTTTTTGATGCGAATGCCGATGACAGAGATATTAAATATGCAATAAGTGACTGTGCCGAAACCCTGAACGATAAGTTCGGTGCAAAGGCACCCGCTAAGAAGAAGGCACAGCAGACAAAGGCAGCTCAGACTGTATCAAAGGCGGCAGTGAAGAACGGTTCATTCTATGACCCCAACACTCTTGCAAGCAAGCTTTGCCTTGTTTTCCCTGAGCTTCGTCCCTATTACAAAGACAATATTGCAAAATACGGCGAATTTCTCAGCGAAGAGTTCTTCACCAAGTATGGCACCAGAAAGGTTATTGATGCTATCAAGGCAAATGATCCTCATACTATGAAAAAGCTTTTCCAGGTGCTTAATGAAATTTATGAAGACGGCACCAACGATACACAGAGCCTTATTGCTGTTACAATTTTAGGTGAGCTTGGCAACGATAATATTCTTCTTGCCAACTGTGTTGATTATATGAGCGAAACTATGGCTCCTCCCGTAATTGAAGTGAACAGATATCTTGCTTCAGCGGCGGGCAAAAAGGCTAAGAAAAAGCTCGCAAATCCTCCCGCGTACAAGCCTAAGAAGCAGAAGAAGCCCGGCATGTTTGCTCAGGCAATGGCAGGTTCAGGCGGCGGAATGACACCCCCGATTCAGTAATTGTTACTGCGGTCATATTAAATATAAGGTCGCAGCCACAGGTTGCGACTTTGCATTTTTGAAAGGAGAAAAACTATGCTTAACACTATTCTTAAACTTTTCTGGGCTAACACCAAAAAACAGGACGATAAACGAATTGCAACTCTCACAATGCCAGAGGGCGTTTATGAGAGCAATGACCATCAGTATATTGATGATGGCAACAAATATCATCAGCTTGACGTTTATTATCCCGAGGGTACCACCGAGAAGCTGCCCGTAATTGTCGATATTCACGGCGGCGGTTGGATGTACGGTGATAAGGAGCTTAATAAGCCCTACTGCCTAACTCTTGCAAAGAGAGGTAATGTGGTTTTCAATATGAGCTACCGTCTTTTCCCCGATGTTACTCCCGATGAGCAGCTTCGTGATATAGGCAAGGCTCTTAAGTGGATTTACGACAACCTTGACAATTATCCCTGCGATAAGAGGAGCATCTGCCTTACAGGTGACTCAGCAGGCGGTATGCTTGCCTTTTTCACCTCAATGCTCAGCGTCAGCGAGGAAATGAGAAGAATATATGATGTTGACGATTTCCTGCTTAAATTCAATGCTGTTGCCCTCACTTCACCCGTACCCTATATGGATGACGGCTCTGTTGTCAGCTTTTATACCAAGCATATTTTAGGCGGCAATAAATATAAAAATAAAAAATGGGCTTCCTATGTTAACGCGGACCGGGTTATAGAACTTGGCGAAATGATTCCCACCTTCTTGGTTACATCTTCAGGTGATGTACTTGCACTTAAGCATACGCTCAAAACGGCAAAGCTCCTTGAAGAAAAGGGTATAGAGCATAAGCTTATGAATTGGGATAAGGTTAACGGTAAGGGTCTGCCTCATGTTTTTGCAATTCTCTTCCCCGAGAAAGAGCCGTCAAGAATAACTATTGATGAAATGCTCGCTTTCTTCAAGAAATATGCAAAGCAGGAAGAAACAGTATAACAGGAGTTTATAATGAAAATACTTTTACAGTTGTTTCTTATTTTTGCCCGTATAGGCGGATTTACCTTCGGCGGCGGTTATGCTATGTTGCCTATGCTCCAAAAGGAGCTTGTTGAAAATAAAAAATGGACAACAAATGAAGAGCTCATTGACTATTATGCCATAGGACAGTGTACCCCGGGTGTAATTGCCGTCAATGTTGCAACCTTTGTGGGCTTTAAGATAAAAGGTGTTTTGGGTGCAATTTTTGCCACTCTGGGTATGGTTACTCCATCACTTATAATTGTTGGTTCAATTGCTGCATTTATCAGCGGTTTTCAGGATTATGAAGCAGTACAGTGGGCTTTCTCAGGCATTCGTGCTGCTGTTGTGGCACTTATACTCAGCTCAATGTGGAAAATTGCAAAGAAATCACTGGTGGATATTTTTGCAGTTGCAATCTTCCTTGTTGTTGCCCTTGTGTCGTTTTTCACAGACCTTTCACCTGTTGTTTTTGTGGTATCGGCAGGTCTTCTGGGCCTTGTGCTTAATCTGACAGGCATAAGAAAAGCAAAGGAGGAAAAGAAAAAATGATGATTTTCCTCGAACTTTATATAAGATTTTTCACCGTGGGACTTTTCTCTGTGGGTGGTGGCCTTGCTACCCTTCCCTTCCTGACGGCAATGGGTGAAACCACAGGCTGGTTCACCTCTATGGATATTTCAAATATGGTTGCTATTTCCGAATCAACGCCCGGACCTATCGGTATAAATATGGCAACCTACATCGGTTATCAGGTAGGCAGTAATCTCGGCGGTGCAGGCTTCGGCGTTTTAGGCAGTATTATTGCTACACTCGGTGAAGTTACTCCCTGTGTGATAGTCATTATGATTGTTTCAAAGATACTTGTAAAATTCCGCAATTCAAAATATGTTGAATACGCTTTCTACGGTCTTCGCGCTGCCAGTGTAGGTCTTATTGCCGCTGCTCTTTTAGGTGTTGCAAAAATAGCTTTCTTCAATTCCGAGGCTATGGCGCAAAGCGGAAATTTCCTTATGGCAATTGACTATAAGAGTATTATTCTCAGCGCAGTGATATTCTTCCTCGTTACAAAATTCAAGAAGCTGCACCCTATAGCACTTATTGCCTTATCGGCAGTTATAGGTATAATATTCAAGATGTAAATCTAATGAAAAAGTTACAGATAAAATTTTTCTGTAACTTTTTTAAATTTTTTCAGAAAACTTGTCGGAAACGGTGAATTTTCACTGTATATAATATATAGAAAGGTGGAGGACAATGACAGACAGAGAACTTTTGCTTCTTATCAGCGAAGACAAGGTCAAGGGCTTCTCTTTGCTGGTTGATACATATTCCGGCCTTGTTTATAAAATAGTGTCCTCAGTTGTTTTGAGTGTTGGCACAAGAGAGGACGCCGAGGAGTGTGTCAGTGACACCTTCCTTGCCTTTTATAACAATCTTGATGATGTTGACCCGGAAAAGGGCAGCATTAAAGGTTATCTTGCTCTTATTGCAAAGAGACGTGCCATCAATCTTTATCACACTCTTAAAAGACAGCAGTACGCCGAAGAAACTTTTGATGACAGTACCCCTGCCGAAACCTCAGATGAGGTTGCTGACTATGAAAGCAGACAGGCACTGACAAAGGCGGTTAAGGCACTCGGTGAGCCTGACAGCACAATAGTGGTGAGGAAATATATCTTAGGTGAAACCGCAAGGGAAATAAGCCCGAAGGTAGGACTGTCACCCGAAGCGGTACAAAAACGGCTTGAGAGAAGTATGGATAAACTGAAAACCATGTTAGGAGGTGTTTTCCTTGGCTGATTTGGAAAAAGTTTTTGATGAACTTGATGTAACACAGCTCAGTGAACTGCTTGAAAATATAGATGAGGAGCAGGATATGCTTTTAAGTCAGAGAATAAAAAATAAGGCTGTGCCTCAACTGACAAAGGAAGACAAAGCACCTGAAGTGAGAGAAAAGACCATGCCGAGAATATTCAAGATTATTCCCGTTGCGGCGGCTCTTGTTATATTTATTGCAGGTGCAGTTGTGGCGGTTAGTGATATAGTGTCCCCGGCAAAGCAACCTGAAACCACAACGCAGGTAACTACTAATGAGAAGCAACAGGGTCTGTTTGACAACCCGCTTATGCTTGCAATTTCATCGGGCAACGAAAAACTTATTGAGTCTCTGCTTAAAAATACGGTTCTGCTTACACAAGAGGTTCTGGATTATGCCATAGAGTTTGCAGGGGTTATCTCTTACAGAAGTCTTCAGGAAATTGCAAAGGCAGTGGAAAATAATATGGGTTCAACAGGTCTTGACACACTTCTTGAAAGCACGCTGTTGGGCGACTCGAAAAAGGCTCTCGAGGAGCTGAAAAGCCGTGAAAATATGCTTATGACGCCAATTGAAAGACTTTCCTTCTTCTTCTCTGCGGCCTTTTGTGACAGTGAGGTTATAAGTGAATTTCTCGAAAAAGGCTTTGCCCTTGATCTGAAGGATGCCTCGGGCAAAAGCATATTTGAAATTGCAGAAAAATACGGAAACGAAGAAAATGTAAAAAACGCTGAAGAACTCAGCGAATAAAAACCGTTTTTCAAATCATAATTAAACGAAAGAGGTGTATCCTATGAAAAACAAGTTGTTTATTATTCTTTCTCTTATTGTAACTTTTGCACTTGTTACGGGTATAGCAGTTTCCGCTTCGGCTGATAATCTTTCTGACGGCACTGGGGTAACGGTGACCGAGCCTGAAATTCAGAAAATTGCCGTAAACAAAGACAAGATATATTTTGCTTATTATAACACCGGATCAGACAGGGGCGCCGTGGCGCTTTGCCTTGACAATCTTTTTACTGCTTACGGTGAAGGCACACAAGATATTCAGCTTTGCACTAAAAATGATGACGGCACTTACACTGCGCTTCACACAATAAGCAAAGACAGCTGTGCTACCTGGTTTGCAGGTAAGCAGGAATATTCAGTGAATCCGAGTGAAAATCTGTCAGAGCTTTTAGGCGGACTTTCAGGTGTGGGCATAACTCTTGACAGCACAAAGACAAATCTTGCTTTCAAACTTAATTCACAGAGTATCGAAAAGGGGAAAACTTATTATGTTTATATCCCCGAGGATTATTATGTTAACGCTGAGGGCGTGGGCAATCTGGGCGCATATATTGAAATTGAAGGTAGTGCCGTTAATAACTATACGGGTACTGTCTGCGGCGATATTGAAACAATAGCAAACGGCATTTATGATGTGGCACTCTTCGGGCTGGAAAGTATTGCATCAATAGTATCATGACAGCTTGAGAAGAAAAGATATAGTAGTGTGTTACGCTCCGGGTAGAAATATCCGGGGTGTAATGCTTTTTTTACACAATTTACAGTTGTTTTTTTAGTTTTTCTTTGATATAATAACTATATATAGATTTTCAAGGGGTGAGAAAATGGAAATAGGTGCATCTTCATCATGCTTTTATCCTATGGAAACGGAAAAAGCCTTTCGCCATGTTGCAAGTCACGGCTTTAAAAATATTGAAATTTTTCTCAACTCATCAAGCGAAACAGAAAAAAGCTTCATAAAAGAGCTTAAGACAATCAAAGATGCCTATGGTGTCAACGTAACTTCAATTCACCCTTATGAGAGTTTCGGCGAGGGCTACAACTTTTTCTCCAACTATTACCGCCGTTATGCGGACGCGTGTGAGAATTACAAACGCTTTTTCTCTGTTGCCGCCGAGCTGGGCGCACCCTACGTTATAATGCACGGTGCAAAATTCGGGGCAGATATATGCGATGAGGAATATGCCGAGAGATTTACAAGGCTCAATGAAATTGCTATGGGCAACGGCTGTTTTGTGGCTCACGAAAATGTGGTTAATTTTTCAGGTGAAAAGCCTGAGTTTATGGCACTTCTCAAAAAGTACGGCAAAGAAAACTTCAAGATGGTGCTGGATGTCAAGCAGGCAAGAAAAGCAAAAGTAGAGCCTTCCGAGTACATCAAAGCGGTAGGCGAAAATATCGTTCATGTGCATCTGAGCGATAAAACCAAAAGCAGCGACTGCGCTCCGCCGAGGGAAAAAGGCCTCTTTGATTTTGGTGAACTCTTCACTCAGCTTAAAGACATTAATTATAAAGGTAAGTATATTATCGAGCTGTATTCCGACGGCTTCGATTCAATAGAGGATATTATTCAGTCGGCACACTATCTTGAAAAGGTGCTTGCTGAAAACAGATAAAGAGAGGTAAAAGCTATGAAATGTCCATTTTGCGGTTATGAGGAAAGTAAGGTAATCGACTCAAGACCCACCGATGAAGGCGAGAAAATCCGCCGCCGCAGAGAGTGTATCTCCTGCACAAAGAGATTTACAACCTATGAGATAATTGAAAGTGTACCCATCGTGGTTGTGAAGAAGGACAAATCAAGACAGGCATTTGACAGAGTGAAGGTCTTTAACGGTATGCTCCGTGCCTGCGAAAAGAGACCCGTTTCAATTGACCAGATTGAAAAAGTGGTAACGGAAATTGAAACTGAGCTTCAGAATTCCCTTGACAGAGAGGTTACATCAGTACATATAGGTGAGCTTGTTATGGAAAAGCTCAAGGAGCTTGACGAGGTTGCCTATGTTCGTTTTGCCAGCGTGTATCGTCAGTTTAAGGATATCAATACCTTTATGGACGAGCTGACAAAGCTTCTTGCAAAGGACTGATTTTATGATTTATAACAATTTTTGTGAGCTTGTGGGTAAGACACCCTTGCTGAAGCTGAATGCTTTCGGCAAGGATATGCCTGCAGAGCTTTATGCCAAGCTGGAGTGCTTTAACCCTGCAGGCTCTGTGAAAGACAGGGTCGCTGTGAATATGCTCCAAAAGGCAAGAGCAAAGGGTCTCATCGGCGAGGGTGCCACAATAATTGAGCCTACAAGCGGCAATACGGGTATAGGTCTTGCCGCTGCGGCAGTGTCTCTGGGATATAAGGCTGTGCTTGTTATGCCCGACACAATGAGCGTGGAAAGGCAAATGCTCCTCAAAGCCTACGGTGCTGAGATTGTGCTGACGGAAGGTGCAAAGGGCATGCTCGGCTCAATTGAAAAGGCAAAAGAACTGTGTGAGGCAATTCCCAACTCATTTATTCCGTCGCAGTTTGATAACCCTGATAACCCCGAGGCACATATGCTCACTACGGGTCCCGAAATATGGGAGGACACTGAGGGGCAGGTTGATATTTTTGTTGCCTCAATAGGTACGGGCGGCACTCTCAGCGGTACGGGCAAGTATCTCAAAGAGAAAAATCCCGATATAAAGGTTATAGGCGTTGAGCCTTTTGATTCTCCGCTTATTACAAAGGGTACCGCAGGGCCTCACGGCATTCAGGGTATCGGTGCGAATTTTATTCCGGACAATCTTGATATGAGTATAGTTGACGAGGTGCTGGCTGTTAAAACGGAAGATGCATTTGCTATGAGTAAGGCATTTGCTAAGAGTGAGGGTTTGCTTGTTGGTATATCGTCAGGCGCGGCGCTGAAAGCTGCAAGTGAATTTGCAATGAGACCCGAAAATGAGGGCAAGAAAATCGTTGTGCTTCTGCCCGACAGCGGCGAGAGATATATGAGCGTGAACCTTTTTGAATAATTATGAATTATGAATTCGGAATTATGAATTGCGATAAAGTGAAGGCGAGTAGGTTAGTACCTACCCGCCGATTTTATTTTTATTCAGTTTTAGGCTTGCATAAGTCAGGGCGGTTTTCTTTCAACCAATCTAAAATCGCCTTTGCTCTGCTTTCAAGATTTGGCAAATCATCAAAATCAAAATATTGAAGTTTTAGACTTTCACCATCTGTGATTTCCAAATCACCGCTCGTAGTTTCTGCAAGAAATAAGGTAACAACAGAATATAACATATCACCGTTGGGATATTCAAAGTAAAAATCTTTTCCGGATAATACTGTGAGCAATGTCATCTTTTCTGCACAAAGTCCTGTTTCTTCTTTTAATTCACGAAAGGCTGTTTCTTCTAAACATTCACCAAGCTCTAACGCGCCACCTGGAATGCCCCAAGTCTCAGTATCTGAACGAAGATTTAAAAGAATTTTACCGCCGTTGATTACAAGTACAGTCGCGCCTGCTGATAATAACGGTCTGTGTCCTACGATTTTACGAAGTTCACTTAAATAGCTCATGTCTCTTTCTCCAATCTCATAAAAACAAACTCTTCATCATTGCCGAATCTGTCTTTTATGATTTCCTTATATTTTTCTATGAAACCGCAGGCTTCATAGCACTTGATTGCTCTTACATTCCAAGAGCGCACCTGCACCCATATTTCACTGTCAGGATAACTGCTTTCCGCTTTTTCGATGCCTTGCTTCAGATAGGTTTTGCCGAGACTTTTTCCGCAACAATTAGGTGAAAGACCTATACCGAGAAAAATTTCATTGTCTCTTTTATGAATGTTAATGTATGCTGTGAGTGTTTCGTTTTCCCAAAAGCACAGGTAGTTATCTTTATTTTCCTCTTTTAATAAAGGGGAACTGCTTTTTAATGCCTCATCAAAAGACATATAGTTATATACGTCATAAGGCTCAGGATATTGCCACGAGCATATTGCTTTTACAGCAGAAATGTTCATAGAAGTTATCATTCATAATTCCTCATTCATAATTATCCTGTCAGTCCTACCGCATTGCAGTTTTTCTTATGCTCTGCATAGGTCTCGGCGTAATAATAATTCCAATCGCTGTCTGTCACAAAGTAGTAATAGTCCGTTTCGGCAGGGTACAAAGCAGCCTCGATCGAAGCAAGACCCGGGTTGGTGATGGCACCCACGGGCAGACCCTCACACTTGTAGGTATTGTAGCTTTCGGCATAGCTGTCGGTGCTGCCGAGATATTTTGAGTCGGTGACATAATTATTTATATAGTGAATGGTCACGTCGCACTGAAGACGGGGGAAAGACGGACTTTCAAGTCTATTGTGCAGGACACTTGCCACATTTTTGACGCTGTCGTGGGTATAGGATTCCTCCTGGATAATTGAGGCAAGGGTGATGATTTCGTCAAGGGTGTAACCAAGCTCCGCGGCTCTTTGTCTGTATTCTGTCGTGAGCTTTTTCTCTGTGTTGTCAAGGAAACGGGAGAGTGCCTTTTCAGCACTTTCTCCGCGGTAAAACTCATAGGTGTCGGGGAAAACATAGCCCTCGAGAATGAAGGCGCGGTCTGACTTGTTTTCAATTCCTTCAATAAAAGAGTAGGGGAGTGACTGAATATATGTGTTGTCATTTGCCAATTCTATAAACTGTGAGGCACTGCAAACTTCGTTTTCCTCCAGCTTCTCCGCAATCTGCACAAGAGTCAGACCCTCGGGGAAGGTAACTCTGACAGTCAACGGCTGTGTAGTGGTTGTATCCTCGGGTAGAGTGGTTATATCAGGGCCGCTTTTGTCATCGCAGGCGTAAAAGGTGAAAAGTACTGTCAGAAACAATAAGATTGAAATAAGCTTTTTTATTGTAATCACGTCCTGTTTTAAGTTTAATTTACACTTGCATTGTATCATAGAGTTGTAAAAAACAAAAGAGAAACTGACATAAATTATGAAAAATGTAAGAAATTGCATTATTTACTGTGTTAATTTCTTTCTATTTTAAAAAAAGACTTGAAAAATATTATGTTTTGTTATAAAATAACTAAGTAAATTTAAAATTTCGGAGGAATACTAATTATGGTATCAGCAGGCGATTTCAGAAATGGCGTCACATTTGAAATGGACGGCAATGTTCTTCAGATCATTGAATTCCAGCACGTTAAGCCCGGTAAGGGTGCAGCCTTTGTTCGTGCAAAGGTAAGAAATGTTATCACAGGTTCAGTTGTTGAACGTACTTTCAACCCCAGTGAAAAGTTCCCCACTGCATTTGTTGAGAGAAAGGATATGGAATACTCCTACAGCGACGGCGGTCTTTACTACTTCATGGATCCCGAAAGCTATGAGCTTATCCCCATCAACGAAAGCGAACTTTCAGACAACTTTAAGTTCGTTAAGGAAAACATGGTTTGTAAGGTTCTTTCCTACAAGGGCAACGTTTTCGGTGTTGAACCTCCCAACTTTGTTGAACTTCAGGTAACAAAGACAGATCCCGGCTTCAAGGGTGACACAGCTACAAACACAACCAAACCCGCTACACTTGAAACAGGCGCTGAGGTTAAGGTTCCCCTCTTCATCGACGAGGGTGAAATGATCCAGATCGACACAAGAACAGGCGAGTATATGGGTCGTGCATAATTTTTAGAAAAGGATGTGGACATAATGTCAGTATCAGAAAAAGTTGCATACTTAAGAGGTCTTATGGAAGGTCTTGACATCGATGACGATTCAAAGGAAGGCAAGCTCTTTGCTGCTATCGTTGACGCTCTTGATGAAATGGCTTCAGAAATAAGCGATCTCGAAGAAGATATCGAGGATATCGATGACGATCTTGATGAGCTTGAAGAGTACATCGAAGAAGTTGACGAAGCTCTCGGTGAAGTTGAAGAAATCGTATATGATTTCGATGATGATTGCGATTGCTGCTGTGACGACGATTGCGATTGTGACTGCTGCGACGATGATTGCATCGAAGCTGTATGTCCCGCTTGTGGCGCAGAAATCTGCATCGATTTTGAAGATATCGACGAAGACGGCAAGGTAGAATGTCCTGCTTGTGCAGAAATTCTCGAGTTCGAAATCGAAGAAGAAATCGAAGACGAAGAATAAGAAAAACTACCTGAAGGCGTTGTGTTCGCAAGGATACAACGCCGTTTTTTGTTGTCAGGCAGAGTAACACTACATAATAAAAAGATAAAGCCAACACAAATCTGTGCTGGCTTATTTGTTATACTTTTAATTAAAAAATATAGTCTTTAAACGTTTTTATTTCTCGGAATAATCAATTATTACCTTTTGCAGTGGGGCAGTTTATGCTGCGCAAGAAGGCATTGACCAGTTGAGAGAGCTGAGAGAAACTTCTCTCTTTAAAGCTATATCGGGAAATATAAAGACCTTATAAATTTTATCGCCCTCGCCGGGCAGGCGTTACTTTTTGCTTGCGCCAAAAAAGTAACCAAAAACGCGCTGATGTTTTATCTCTTAGATTTTTTTCTCATCAAAGTCGATGAGTACTGATGCTTTTTTCGGCTCAAGCTTTGTCATTTTGACACCTGCAGCGGTGAACATACGCTTTGAAGCACGTGTACCCATGGTGTTTGCATATTTATCCGAGAGATAAACAACCTCCTTGATACCGCTCTGGATAATAGCCTTTGCACATTCGTTGCAGGGGAAGAGTGCAACATAAATTCGGCAGCCTTCAAGGTTTACGCCTCTGCAGTTGAGAATTGCATTAAGCTCTGCATGGCACACATAAGGATACTTGGTGTCATAGGCATCCCCGTCTCTCTCCCAGGGAAATTCGTCGTCGTTACAGCCCGTGGGGAAGCCGTTGTAGCCCATTGACATAATACGGTTGTTGTCATTGACAATGCAGGCACCTACCTGTGTGTTGGGGTCTTTACTTCTGTAGGATGAAAGCATAGCAACTCCCATAAAATATTCGTCCCAAGATAAATAGTCCTGTCTTTTCGGCATAATGTTTTTCCTCTCTTTTCTTATTCTGTACCTCTGTAGTATAGTCCTCTTGTGTAAGCGGAGCCTTCCTTGAGAGATGCACCTCTGCGGTACGCCTCGAGAACAGCCTCGCAAAGTTCCTGTTTTTCTTTTGTAAAGTAGAAAGTGATGAAGTCCATATTCTCAATTTCGCCCAAGCGGTCAGCCATATAAAGGGGCGCCGAGTTGAGAATTTCAGTGAAGCCCATATTGCAGACCACGGGAAATTTCTTGCCGAGTCTGTCGGTGAGATAACCGCTGCTTTTACATTCGCTGCAGGTCTTGCCGTTTTTTATTGGGCAGTTTCTTGTGAGCATAAGAGGCAGTCTGCCAAAGGCTACAATTCCTCTGGGTACCCTGCCGCCAATGTGAGAAAGCTTCTTTAATGGAAGTTCGGCTGACAAGGTCAATGACTTTACACCAAGGCTTTCTAAAACCTCAACGGAAAGGCTGTTTGCAACATTCATTGTAAAGCCTGTGTGGATGTTGAATCCGAGCTTTTTTGCAATAGCCAAAGCATCTAAAGTGTGGCAGTAGGCTATGTTTATTCCCATAGCTTTTGCTTTCAGAAGCAGAGTTTCCACAGCTTTTTCATTGCCGAAAATGCCTCTTGGCACCTCAACGC
The DNA here is from genome assembly GCA_045637065.1 of Acutalibacteraceae bacterium. Taxonomy (GTDB): domain Bacteria; phylum Bacillota; class Clostridia; order Oscillospirales; family Acutalibacteraceae; genus UBA6857. The sequence goes on along the minus strand of JAZTYQ010000036.1, from coordinate 7,003 downwards.
CTATGTTAACACCTGAGTTTTTAAGGCTTTCCACCGAGTTTTCATCAATATTCAGGGGCAAATACAGGTTTTCAACATTTTTAAGATTGCGGGGAATCTGCTCTTTGTTTGCCACTCTCACATGATATTTCATCACCTTGGCTGCTTCGTGGGGAGTGATTTTTATTTCTCTTTCTGTAAAGGTGTTCTCCTTTACAGCTGTTAGCTTGTTTTCAAGCTCCGTGAGAGCTTGTCTTCTGAGATTATTTATAATGCTTGCGGCTACGATAAGACCCTCATCAAGGTCAATTTCTATCCTTTCGGCATAGAACTGAGTGCCGCCGCATTTACCTATTCTTTCTGTAAGTCCCTCTTTAGTCATAGGCTTGTTTAGAGCTTTTTCAGGGATAGTCTCATCCTCGACAAAAACGGTTTTACCCATAGCCGAAGCCGAAAGGGAAACCTTCTCGCCCTCGATAACCGTAAGATAAAAATCTACGGGAATAAGAGGCACCTCTTTTTCATATGCTCTTGAAAGCTCTGTCAGCACATTATTTGTTGAGGCGGTGACATCTTCCTTTTGTCTTATGCCGAACATATCCCTGCCAAGCTGATTTTCAAAATATCCCTTAGTAAAGCCTGAACGGGAAAAAACTGCCCTGAGCTTTTCTGTCAGATTGGCACTTAAGTTGCCTTCAAGAGAAGACTTCACACTTCTCACTGCTGCAGAAACATATTCGGGCCTTTTCATTCTGCCTTCAATTTTCAGCGAATCAACGCCGAGATTTATAATGTCATCTGCACACTCAACCAAAGATAAATCTTTAAGACTAAGGTCGTGTCCCGTACCCCCCGCAACTGCAAAGGGAAGCCTGCAGGGCTGAGCGCAAAGTCCTCTGTTGCCGCTTCTGCCTCCGAAGACACTGCTCATATAGCACTGACCTGACACACACATACAAAGTGCGCCGTGAACAAAGATTTCTATCTCAATGGAGTTAGAAATCTTGATTTCTCTTATCTCGTTTTGTGACAGCTCTCTTGGCAGCACTGCTCTGTGATAACCGAGATCGTGAAGCAGGGCAACGCCTGAAGGGGTACCCACAGACATCTGGGTTGAAGCGTGTCTTTCAAGGTCGGGGGAGCATTCTTTCATAAGCTTTGCAAGGCCTAAATCCTGCAGGATAACTGCATCTGCTCCGAGGCCTGTGATGGTTTTAATCACTTCCAGTGCCTGAGGAATTTCGCTGTCCTGAACAAGAGTGTTCATCGTGATGTGAACCTTTACACCTCTTGTGTGGCAGTAATCTATTGCCTCTTTGAGCTTTTCTCCCGAAAAGTTGTCTGCTTTCATTCTTGCATTAAAGCTGTCGGTACCGAGATAAACCGCATCAGCCCCTGAGCGTACGGCGGCAACGAGTGCCTCAAAGGAGCCGGCAGGGGCAAGAATTTCGCTTTTATGCATTGTCATCGGATTTTTTCTTCATAGGCTTGATGTTCGAGGGTGCGCCTGCATTACCCATTATTGCAGAAAGCTCTGCTTTGAGCCTGCCGTTTTCAATAATGAGGTTTTCAAGCTGTCTCTTGGCTTCTTCAAGCTCGTGTCTTGCCCAGTCTGCCTTGCTCTTGGCATTTGAAGCATCGTCAAGATAATCCTTTATCTGTTCGCGCAGACGGTCGGCAGAGTCCGAAGCCTTTTTGCACTCGTCGGCATAGTTGAGTGCTGACAGTACGGCTGCCTGAGTAGTTGAGAGCCTGGGACTTTCCTTCATAATTTTTGTGATGGTTCTGTCGAGGTCTCTGCCAAGCTCCTGAACATATTTTACATCGTCTTCGGTGATTATGGAATATTCCACACCTGCGATATAGAGTTTAACTTTTGTTGCTGCCATAATATCATTCCCTTCAGATTAATTCGGAATTCGGAATTGCGGGGTAGAACAGATTAAAATAAAAGTTTCACTCCGCAGAACTGCCCCATTCCTGAATATTCACTATTATTATACAACAGTTGAGAATTATAATCAAGCAAAAATCATAAATGTAATAAAGATATAATAATATCAAATTTAGTTTGCATTTTCTGATAAATAGTGATATAATACATTAGTTATATCAAATAAAGGAGATGAAGGCATGGAAGCAATAAAAAGTTTTATTACGGATATTTACTCCCTGACTTCCGTACAGTATGCTCTTGACGCTGCTCTTAAAATGGTGCTTGCTGTTATTTTCAGCGGTGTTATCGGCTATGAGAGAGAACATTCACACAGACCTGCAGGCTTCCGTACTCATATTCTTGTTGCAGTTGGCTCAACTCTTGTTATGATGACATCAAAATATGTCTTCATGGAATATCAGGGACTTGTCAATGTTGACCCTACAAGACTTGGTGCACAGGTTATCAGCGGTATCGGTTTCCTGGGTGCAGGCACAATTCTTCGTGAAGGCTTCAGCGTAAAGGGGCTGACAACTGCCGCATCACTCTGGGCAGTAAGCTGTATAGGTCTTGCCGTAGGTGCGGGTTATTATGTGGGTGCGCTTGTAACAACCTTAGTTATATATATCACCCTCAACACACTCAAGAGAGTTGTAGCAAAGGGAAATCCCTCAAGAAATATCTATATTGAGGCAGATAACCTTTCCCGTCAGGCTGCAGAAATAGGCGCAATTATAAAGAGGTACGGAGGAAATCTCCACACACTTGAGGTTCTTTATGCCGATAGCGCATCCACCAAGCGTAAGAGTGATTCCGTTGTCATGAAGGCAGTTGTGATGCCTAAGGATGAAGAAAGTCTGAGTATGACTATATCGGCAATAAGAGCCCTTGAAGGAATAAGAGACTTGTATATAGACTAAAAGAATAATTTTAATAATCCACCTGAAGGGCAGTGTTGCCAAAAAGGTGGATTTTTGCTATTTTGGTCTGAAAGTTAAATGATTGTTGTTTTTTATTTGAATGAACTATTAAATATAACAAATTTTTATAGTAATTTGCCGAATTGTTGTTGCTTTTGATAATTTCATATGATATAGTAAAGTCGTAGATGTGCGACATCTATTACCTAAAAAAGGAGAATTTATTTATGTTTACCGTAAAAATGAAAAAGGGCTTATCATTGTTATTGACAATAATTATGATGTTTACAATGATGCCTATGGCAATCTTCAGTTTTGGCGCAGAAGAAAGCTATCCTGTGATGAAGGCTTATAATTCATATTCTGTAAGCGACTATCATGCTGTTGCTTATTGCGGAAAGGTTTATTCGGTGACATTCCTCGACTATATTGATACTGCTACAATTGCTCAAGCAGATACAGTTGCATCATGGGATGTTTCTGATGCAGGTGACGGCAGTGTTATGGCGTGGGCAAAAAAGAATGCCGTAGAAACTACTGCTGCAGGTGCTGACAGATATGATGTTTATATCGGTGGTGAAGGCGGTGTTCAGGCTCACGAAGACACGACATATATGTTCTATGCTTTTCAGAAGCTTGAGGTTGTCAACGGTTTAAAAAATTTACATACAGGAAAAGTCAAAAGCTTTGAGGATTGGTTCAGTCTTTGTTCCTCTCTTGAATTTATCGATTTAGGTGCTTTGGATACTTCATCTGCAACCAGTTTTAAATATATGTTCAACTATTGCCAGAAACTCCAATATGTAAATCTTCATGGTTGGAATACAAGCAATGCCAAAGATATGTCATATATGTTCTACAACTGTGTTGCTCTCAAGGAGGTTGACCTGAGAAGCTTTGATACTTCAAAGGTTACCACAATGTACTTTATGTTCTACAGAGCAGGTGAACTGACAAATATCTATATCGGCAGCGGCTGGACAAATGAATCAATAGCAAATCTCAATGAAAGTGTATTCAACTGCTGTTATGCTATCAGAGGCGGTGTAGATGAATATAATAAGAATCCTCAGGAATCAGCTTATTATGCTGTTGCCAAGCCTGAAGGTAACCTGGAAATAAGATTCAAGGTTGATTATGAATTTACCGGTGATGTTCCCGAGGGTGTTGAACCTCCTGAAACAACATATTATGAAAAGAATGCAGGCGCAACTGTTGAGAATACTCCCACAGTGCCCGAAGGATATATTTTTACAGGTTGGTCAACTGAAGATGTCACTCCCGATAACGGAAACTTTACTGTTACAGATGACGTTCTGTTCGTCGGCGAATGGTCAAAGGTCTATAAGGTAAACTATATATACACAGGCGAAGTTCCTGAAGGGGCAGATGCGCTTCCTGAAACGAAGTCATATAAGGCAGGGGAAAACGTAAATGTTGAAGCAACAGCTTCAAATGTTGGTGACTATGTATTTGTAGGCTGGAACTGTGATGACATTGTTACCACCGGCGGTGATTTTACGATGCCGGCACACGATGTTACTCTTTACGGCTATTTCAAGATTCCCGTTTCAGGTGTTGTAATCAACACAGGTAATATCGTTCTTAATGAAAATGACGAAACAAAGATTGAAATTACAGTAAACCCCGAAGATGCAACAATCAAAGATGTAATATATGAGTCGGGCGATGAAACAATTGTAACCGTTGACGAAAAAGGTAACGTTATAGCAGTGGGTGAGGGTACAACAACAATCACAGTTACCTCAGCAGATGACCCCACAAAGAAGGATACAATTACAGTAACAGTTAAAAAGCCTGTTACAGAAGTAGTTCTCGAAAAAGAAAAGACTATCCTTGACATTAATGAAACTGAAGATCTGATTGTTACAGTAAATCCCGATGAAGCTACAAATAAGGAGCTTATATGGGAAAGTGATGACGAAACAATTGTAACAGTAGATGAAAACGGTAAGATTACAGCAGTGGGCGAGGGTACAACAACAGTCACGGTTACCTCAGCAGATGACCCCACAAAGAAGGATACTATTATAGTCAAGGTTGAGATTCCCGTTGAAGATATTGTCATTGAAAACGAAGATACCGAAGTTGCAATAGGTGAAGAACTTCAGCTCAATGTTACCGTTAATCCCGATACAGCATCGGTAAAAGACCTTGAATATACTTCAAGTGATGAATCCGTTGCAATAGTTGATGAATATGGTAAAGTAACACCCGTAGATGAAGGAACAACAACAATCACCGTTACTTCAAAGCATAATCCTGAGATCACAGAAACCATTACAATTACAGTAGTAAGATATAAGGTTACATATGAGTTTATCGGTGATATTATTCCCGAAGGTGTTGAGCCTCCCGAAGGTGATAAGTATATCAGCGGTGAAGAAGTTACAGTAGCAGATGATTCTTCAGCAGAAGACTATATTTTCTCTGGTTGGTCAACCAAAGATAGCGCTGACATCAAAGATGGTAAGTTTAACATCTATAATGATGTACATTTCGTTGGTTCATGGACAAAGATCAACTACTACGATGTAACATACAGATATGAAAATGCCCCAGTAGGCGCACCTGCAGTGCCTGCTGATAAGACCTACGAAGAAGGCACAACAGTTAAGGTTGAAGCTAATCCTACACTTGAGGGCTACACCTTCCTCGGTTGGGAAACAAAGGACATTACAGTATCAGACGGCGAGTTTGATATCTACAATGATGTTGAGTTCATTGGTAAGTGGGAAAAGATAATCAACTACTACGATGTAACCTACAGATATGAAAACGCTCCCGAAGGCGTACCTGCAGCACCTGCTGATAAGACCTATGAAGAAGGCACAACAGTTAAGGTTGAAGCAAATCCCACACTTGAGGGATACACCTTCCTCGGTTGGGAAACTAAGGATGTTACAGTAGCAGACGGTAAGTTTGATATTTACAATGATGTAGAGTTCGTCGGCAAGTGGGAAAAGATAATCAACTACTACGATGTAACATACAGATATGAAAATGCCCCCGTAGGCGCACCTGCCGTACCTACAGAAAAGACCTATGAAGAAGGCACAACAGTTAAGGTTGAAGCTAAGCCTTCACTTGACGGCTACATCTTCACAGGTTGGGAAACTAAGGACGTTACAGTATCAGACGGCAAGTTTGATATTTACAATAATGTTGAGTTTGTCGGCAAGTGGGAAAAGATAATCAATTACTACGATGTAACATATAAGTATGAGGGTGAAGTTCCTGAAAACGCACCTTCAGTACCTACAGAAAAGACCTACGAAGAAGGCACAACAGTTAAGGTTGAAGCAAATCCCACACTTGAGGGCTACACCTTCCTCGGTTGGGAAACTAAGGATGTTACAGTATCAGACGGCAAGTTTGATATTTACAATGATGTAGAGTTCGTCGGCAAGTGGGAAAAGATAATCAACTACTACAAGGTTACTTATAAATATAAGGGCGATGTTCCTGTAAATGTACCTGCACTTCCTGAGGTAAAAACCTATAAAGAAGGCTCACAGGTAACAGTTGCCACAGTACCTTCATTCATTGGCTATGAGTTCTCAGGCTGGACAACCAAGGATGCTGATATTTCAGGCGGCAAGTTCATTATTGACAGAGATGTCGTTATTGAAGGCAGATGGACCATGAAGCCCGGTGCGGTAACAAGTATAGTAGTACCCAAGGACTTCACTATGGTTAAGGGTGAAGACGCTAAGCTTGAGGCTTATGTCAACGGCAGTGCATCAAATCAGGGCGTTGTTTATACCATAGTAGAAGGTAAGTCCGTTGAGCTTGATGCTGACGGCAATGTCAAAGCAGTTGGCGCAGGTAAGACTAAGATAAAAATCAGTGCTGCAGGCAACCCCGAAATTTATGGATATGTTGTTATTACCGTTCATGCGGATTCAGCTTTTGATACCAAGCACTATATTGTTTTCGGCAGAACAGAACATATTGGCTGGTACAACGTATCACTTGACGGCGGCAAGACCTTCTTCCCGGTTTACGGCAACTCACACTTAGAGGTTGAGCACGGAACAGAAGTCATTATCAGGGCAAGAGATCTGGTAGGTGACCCCTTCACCTTCTATGTCAACGGTACGGCAATGAAGCCTGACGAGGACGGCTATATCAGAGTTATTGCTGA
>JAZTYQ010000035.1:0-18706 GCA_045637065.1 Acutalibacteraceae bacterium | reverse complement strand
CTTGTCTGTCTGAATACCGACAACCTTTTCTATATCCTTTGTATCTTCGCCTATATAACCCGGACCATATGAAGTAAGCGTTGAAACAATATCAGTTTCCATATCGAGGACGCCACCCTTTGCACGCTCCTCTTTCTGGAGATTTTGAAGGATGCCCCATAATTTATCAGTTGCATCTGTCGCATTGGCAAGGAAAGCAGAGTCTCCCTCGTAAGGAGTATAATTCTGCATTATAAAGTCACGTACATTTATCTCTTCCTTCCAGATACGCCCGCTAAAGCTGTCCCATTCTTTAAAATTCAACATAGTATCATCCTTTCAACGTCGGTCAACGCATAAAATAAATATACAAAAATTGTATCATACTGCACGAAATTTGTCAACTGACAGTAGAAGGGTATTTTGTGCAAATTTTTCGGAATTGTATAGACTTTTTTTGATTAATATGTTAAAATGAAATATAATTGTTAACGAGGAGACGGTCAGAGTGAATAAATATAAGGATTTTGAAAATTATCTTAAAGAATATCCCACAAAGGACGGTTACTTCGGTGAATTCGGCGGAGCTTTTCTTCCCCCTGAATTAGAGCCTGCCTTCAAAGAGGCTGACGATGCCTATGAAGCTATCTGCCACTCAGCTCAGTTTATCAATGAGCTTCGCAGAATCAGAAAGGAATTCCAAGGCAGACCTACACCTGTTTATCACTGTGAAAGACTTTCAAAGCTTTTCGGCAACTGCCAGATTTATCTCAAGAGAGAGGATCTCAACCACACCGGCGCTCACAAGCTCAACCACTGTATGGGCGAGGGCCTTCTTGCAAAATATATGGGCAAGACCAAGCTTATTGCCGAGACAGGCGCGGGTCAGCACGGTGTTGCCATAGCAACTGCGGCCGCCTATTTCGGTATGGAATGTGACGTTTATATGGGCGAGGTTGATATTGCAAAGCAGCATCCCAACGTAATAAGAATGAAAATGCTGGGTGCAAACGTTATCCCCGTAACTCACGGACTTAAAACTCTCAAGGAAGCAGTTGACGCTGCCTTTGAAGCATACCTTAAGGAATATGACCATGCAATTTATTGCATCGGCTCAGCTCTCGGACCTCATCCCTTCCCCAAAATGGTAAGAGACTTTCAGGCTGTTATAGGCATTGAAGCAAGAGAGCAGTTTCTCGAAATGACAGGTATTATGCCTGATGCAGTCTGTGCCTGTGTAGGCGGTGGCTCAAACTCAATAGGTATGTTCACTCCCTTCCTTGCAGATCCTGTTGAGATTTACGGCATTGAACCTTTGGGCAGAGGTCACAACATCGGTGACCATGCCGCAACTATGGCTTACGGTACCAAGGGCAAGCTTCACGGCTTTGAAAGCTATCTGCTCCAGGATGAAAAGGGTGAGCCCCTTCCCGTTTATTCAATTGCAAGCGGTCTTGATTATCCCGGTGTCGGCCCCGAACACGCCTTCCTTCGTGACAGCGGCAGAGTACACTATGAAACAGTAAGCGACGAGGAAGCTATGGAGGCATTCTTCCTGCTTTCAAGATATGAGGGCATCATCCCTGCAATTGAAAGCTCACACGCCGTTGCTTACGCAATAAGATATGCCAAAGAGCATCCCTCAGGCTCAATTCTTGTTTCACTCTCAGGCAGAGGCGACAAGGATATCGACTATGTTTACGAGAATTACGGCTGCGGTGAGCAGTTCAAGCTCGATTACAAAATTGACTGATAAGCCTTAAATTTTCCACATTTTACACAGCTTTTCCACTAAGTTTTTAACAATGGAAGGGCTGTGTGTTTTTTATGTGAAGGGCTTATTTACACTTTGTTTGAAAGTGAGTGGGAAATACTGTTTTTTATCCGTCAAAATTACCAATAAGCACTTTTCTCTATTGACTTGAAGGGCGTAAAGTGGTATATTTAGTCCGTATCAAAAAAACTATTTAACGGAGGTTAAAGATATGAAACGTAATTTCAAAAGAGTAATGTCACTTCTTCTGACAGTGCTTATGGTACTCACTGCAGTGCCTTTTGCTACTATAGCTGCTGAAGAATGTGCACATGTGTACAACTACACATATGACGGCGATAATATGCACGCTTACAGATGCACAAAGTGTACTGACAGAGGTTTTGAAACCTGTTCAGGCGGCACAGCAACATGTAAAGACAAGGCTGTCTGCACGAAGTGTAAAACAGCATACGGTGAGCTTTCAGCTGCTCACGGTGAAACAACTATTATTCTCGATGATGATTATCTTGAAACAGAAGCAAACTGCCAGAGTGCAGCAGTTTATTATAAAATCTGCACTGTTTGTATGAGAGCTACTGAAGAAACAGCAACAATAGGTCTGAGAAATCCCGATGCACATGAGTATGAATCAGCAGGTATGAATGAAGAAAATCCCGGTACACATACTGCTACATGCATACTCTGCCAAGAAACATTTGATGATCTTGAATGCGACTGCGCAGCCCCTGAGGTTATCGCTCCCAAATGTACAGAAGGCGGCAAAACCGTAAATGTTTGTGACACTTGCGGCTATGAATGGGAGTCAGATCCCGCAGAAGCTCTCGGTCACGATTTCACAGAGCAGATTAAAGACGAAGCACACCTCAAGAGTGCTGCTACATGCACAGCTAAGGCTACATATTGGTATGACTGTGCTGCTTGTGATGTAAATGCAAAGAATGATGCAGAAGCAACCAATGCATACTACGAAGACGGTGAAACACTTCCTCATGTATATGACAAGGAAGTAAAGGATGCCAAGTATCTTAAGAGTGCTGCTACATGTCAGGCAGAAGCAGTTTATTATAAGAGCTGCGCTTGCGGTGAAGCCGGCACAGAAACCTTCTTAGGCGAAAAGAGCACAACACACGTTTGGGGTGCATATGCATACAATAACGATGCAAAGTGCGGTGTTAACGGCACAGAAACAGCTCTCTGCACAATCAGCGGTTGTACTGTAACAGATACAAGAGAGGTAGCAAACACTGCTCTCCAGCATATATTCACAGAAGAAATTGCAGATGCAGCACATCTCAAGAGCGCTGCTACCTGCACAGCTAAGGCAACTTACTGGAAGGATTGTGCGCGTGAAGGTTGCGCAGTAATGGCAAGCGATGCAACAGTTGCTGCTAACTATTTCGAGTCAGGCGATTTTGCTGATCATATTTTCACAGAGCAGATTAAAGATGAGGCTCACATCAAGGAAGCTGCTACTTGTGTAACAAAGGTAGTTTATTGGTATGACTGTAACGGTTGTGATTTAAAGGCAAGCGATGCAACAGTTGAAGCTAACTACTACACAGATGAAGAAAGCGAGCTTCTTCCCCACGAATTCACAGTTGAAAAGGTTGAAGAGAAATACCTTGCAGTTGCTGCTACATGCTCAACAAAGGCTATCTACTATAAGAGCTGTGCTTGCGGCGAAAGCGGCGAGAAGGCAACAACAGAAGTTGTATTTGAAACAGGCGAGGCTCTCGGCCATATCGTTGAAACAATCCCCGGTAAGGATCCCACATGTACAGTAGACGGTTACACAGAAAGCCGTGTATGTAAGAGACCTACCGGTGAGGGCAAAACTTGCGGTGCAGTTCTTAAGGAACAGGTTAAGCGTCCCGCAACAGGTCACAAGGAATATGTTTCAGTTCCCAAGTCAGAAGCTACCTGCACAAAGGTTGGCTACTCAGAAGAAAAGAAGTGTGCAGTTTGCGAACAGCTTCTTACACTTCCCTCAATGCCCAGCCCCGCACTTAACCATGTTGATAACGACAACGATGAGATTTGCGACAGAGCAGGTTGCGGCACAATTATCTCAGGTGACGGCGTTGATTGCTCATGCCTTTGCCACCAGACAGGTATTATGAGAATCGTTTATTTCTTTGTAAACCTTATCTGGAAGCTCATCGGTGCAAGAAAATATTGTGATTGCGGCATCGAACATTATTAATTGATTTAAAGAGGTTGCCTAAGGTGACCTCTTTTTTTGCTTTAATAGAACATTAATATTGTTTAATAAATTTTAATAATCTACTTGAATATTGAGAATGTGTTATGGTATAATTGAGTAACTTCAAGGCAGAATTATATCTGTGATTGTCAAAAACGGAGGACTTAAAATGTTAGTAACATCATTCAGACTCAGAAAAATCGAAAATCCGACAAACAGACTTGTTGCAAAATGTACTCTCACCTTTGATGCAATGCTTGCAGTCAGTGATATCAAGGTTCTTATAAAGGAAGACGGAGAATACTATATGGGTATGCCCAGCAGAAAAACTTCAATGGGTACCTTCAAAGATGAAGCTTATCCCGTTAACAGTAATGTCAGAGAGGCTCTGGAGAGAATAATTTTCAGCGCAATGAGAAAAGCTGAAGCTATGGAAGGCGTTGTTTTCAATGGTGAAGTAAAGCCCGGTCACGGCAAGGTTTCACTTCTTCAGCAGGATATAGAGGATTTTTATATAGAAGCTTTATAACTAATATAAAGAATTTACAGAAAGAGAGGAACTTATTATGAAGCGTTTACAGGACAAGGTAGCAATTATCACAGGCGGCAACTCAGGTGTTGGTGCTGCAACAGCAGAGACTTTTGCAAGAGAAGGCGCAAAGGTTGTTATCAGTGCAAGAAGAGAGGCTCAGCTTCTCGAGGTTGCAGAAAAAATCAAGGCTGAGGGTGGCGAGGTTATGCCCGTAGTCAGCGATATTTCAAAGGCTGAGGATGCTAAGGCACTCGTTGAGGCAGTTATGGCAAAGTACGGTAAAATCGATGTGCTTATCAACAATGCAGGTGTGCTTGACGGCGGTCTCAAGGCTATTGATAAATTCACAGATGACGATATGAACAGAGTTATCGATATAAACACAAAGGGCACAATGTGCATGATGAGAGAGGTTACTGCCGAAATGGCAAAAACAGGTACAGGCTCAATTGTCAATGTTGCTTCAGTTGCTGGTGTTATGGGCTGCGGCGGTGCTGCTTATGTTGCATCAAAGGCTGCAGTTGTGGGCGTTACACGCCACACTGCTCTTCGTTTTGCAGGTACAAATGTACGCTGTAATGCAGTTTGCCCCGGCACAATCGTTACACCTATGGTTGCGGATATGAACCCTGCAAACCTTGATATGGATATTTTCGGTCAGATGATGAAGCACAATGACCTTAAGGTGCAGCCCTGTATGCCTGCAGATGTTGCAAATATTCTTCTTTTCCTTGCATCAGATGAATCAAGAGCGATTACAGGCCAGACACTTGTTACCGATTTCGGTAGCACGCTGTAATTAATTAGGAATTAGGAATTAGGAATTCGGAATTGCGGGGGAGTTTCGTTGAAGAATGAAACGCCATACCGCAGAACAGCTCCGTGTTTTTGATTACTTTTTCCACGGCAGGAAAAAGTAATGCCCCGCGGCGAGCGTCATAAAAAACAACTCCACCTGTTTTGTGCAGGTGGAGCTTTTTATTATGCAACTGTATCAATGGCTTCCTCAAAGCTGTCAACGCTTGGCAAGGGGAGTATATATATGCCGCCGTCGTCACTGTCGGTTATTTGGAAAAAGTTAGTGTCTTCTATATATATTTCTGTTTCCCAACTGAATCCGTTATCTAAATATATGGACAGTGAGAATTTTTCGCCCTCCGGATGTTCCGTATATAAATCGTATGAAAACACTGCAAATTTTTCAGGTGACAAAACACTCTGATTTGATACGCTGTCAAAAACTGAAACTTCGTTTATGGCTTTATCTGAATTGTTGTGAAAGAAAATTTCAGTTGTCGAGGGTATTTCAGGCTCTGTGATTTCATCAGATATCTCCCAGTCAAAGAATGGATGGTATTCATCGTAGAATTTTTTGAAGTCTTCTTTGTTTGCTTCTACGAATTTTTCTGCCATATAGCCTCTTACGGTACGTGGGAAATAAGGTTCCAAATCTATATAATAGTCATCAAGCCTTGATTTTGCTGCAATGCCGTAAGCAGGATCGTCCTTCAGCATATAAAGGCTTTTTATGCTGTCATAGGCTTCCAGCTGATAGTCAAGCAGGTCAATGTCAATGCTTTTATGCTTGCCGGAAAGATAAGCCTCGGTGTTGTAGTAGCCTATAATTGCATCGGGACTGATAACAGTGAAGAGTGTTACAACGGCCACGGAAACTGCCATAATATATCTGAAATAGGGGAAGTCCTTTCTGAAAAGTCTGATGATAACAAAAACAAAGGCAAGAAACATTACTACGTTTATTACTGCCACGGCAAGTCTTTTGTGGGTAAGGCCCATTTCGCTTATATAAAGGAGCATTTTTGACATCGCCGTAGTTATCAGCACCATTGTGAAAAGGCAGAGGAAAAGAGATATTCCCTTGAACAGCTTTGTGAAGTTTTCTCTCTTGCGCTTTGAAAATATTGCGCCTGTACCGATTAGTCCCAGGTTAATAGCGGCAATAGTGCTCATTTCAAAGAAGCCTCTTCGCGCGTACTCTGAGAGAGTTATTTCTGTGCCGTCAGGGAGCTTTCCGCCGAAGGCTGAGAAGAAATATGCAGTCTGTGAAAGCAGATAAACCACATAGAGCAGGCAGACGGAGCCTAAAAATCCGCCAAGGAATGAGCCGGAGGCAAAACGGAGCTTCATTATGGTTCCACGGAGATTTTTTCCTCTTTCACTGTCAATGCCGTGGGCAAAGCAGAAAAGTACGCTGACGATATAGGGCGTGAAAAGAAGTGCTGAAAGGGTATAAAAGGTAGCTTCAAAGCTGGGTAAAAATTCCCAAAGTTTGCTGAGAAAGATGTCCATAGCGCTCTCGAAAGCGGCGTCGCTGTTCATCAGGAGAATAAACAGCACCGAAAGAAGCGGCACAGCAAGGATAAGGCCTGCCAGTACCCCGAAGTTGCGGCGGCTCTTTTTTATGCCTTTTAAGGTGTTCACCATAGCTCTAAGGGGCAGAAAGAGGTTTATCAGGGGAGTAGCCAATGCTCTGCTCAGAAGGTCAAAGCCATAGAGATAACTGCCCGATGTGTGGACATTCGACCTTGTAAGAGTAAGACAGTAAAGCGCCGAAGCTGCCATGAGCATAGGGATGATATAAAAGCTGCCGTGAAGGGCGAGAGCTACCGCCAGCACAATGCAGACAGTGCCTGTGAGAATTGCCTCAGGGTGAAAGCTTTTTCTTTTAATAATGATATAAGCAGTGGCTGCTGCGAAGAATAAAAGGTAAATGAGTGCGGTTTTTATATAGTCTTCCTCATTTATAATTTCAAAGGTGAGATAATAGACGGTAAAGAAAGAAATAAGGGGAATAATAAAGTCAAGGAGACCTGCTTTAAGGTTTGTTTTTATGGAGTTGGTTTCCATTTGTTTCACCTCACTCGTCATCGCTAAATTCAAGAATATCTCCCGGCTGACAGTCCAAAACCTTGCAGATGCTCTCAAGTGTTGAGAAGCGTATAGCCTTAGCCTTGCCGGTTTTGAGTATAGAAAGATTTGCTTGAGTGATGCCTATTTTCTCCGCAAGCTCACCTGAGGAGATTTTACGTTTAGCCATCATAACATCAAGATTAACTACAATTGACATAGTGCCTGCCTCCTTATATTGTAAGCTCGTTTTCGTTTTTGATTTGGGTTGCCTTAGCTATAACATTTTTAAGTACTCTTAAAATGAGCATCATAAATGCAGCTCCCAATGCGAAAATAAAAAGGGGCATATAGAAAAGTCCGCAGACGGCAGCGGCAATTGCCACAAAGCCGCAGCACCATGAAAGAAAGCGCAGATATTTTACGGTTTCGGCTGTGAAAACTGTTTCCTTGAGAATGTTTCTGAGAATTTTGACTATGAATATGAGTGCGAGCCAGCCTGCAGGGCAGCACACATAAAAGGCAGTGAGCAGTATCCTGATGGTTGTTTCGCGGATAATGTCACCAAAAAACCATCTTGCTCCGGGAATGGCAACTGCCATTAAAATGCCCAGCAGAGCCATAAAAGCATAGGTGATATAAAGGGTGAGTTTTGTGCTTTTTTCGCTTGTGTACATAAAAATTACCTCCCGTAAGTTGCTTTTGCAAGGTCAATATAACATATAATTTATCGATTGTCAATAAAAAAACACTGAAAAACATAAAATTTTTATTTTTTTACAGGTAGGGAGGCGTGTTGTGTGAAAATTAATATAAAATAAATATTTTTGAAAAAACTATTGCAAAGATAATAAAAAATTTGATATTATAAAGTGGCGTCGATTTTTGTCGATGATTAAATCCATAAAGAGAATCAGAGAGGTAGCTATGGATATTTTTGACATTTTATCCCTTATAGGCGGTCTTGCACTTTTCCTTTTCGGAATGCAGACCATGGGCAACGCCCTTGAAAAGAAAGCGGGCGGACAGCTGAAAATAGTTCTCAGTAAAATGACAAACAATCCATTTATGGGATTTTTGCTTGGTCTTGCCGTAACGGCTGTTATTCAGTCTTCGTCTGCAACAACAGTTATGGCTGTAGGTTTTGTTAACTCCGGTATTATGACACTGCACCAGGCAATCGGCATTATTATGGGTGCCAATATCGGTACTACAGTGACAGCGTGGATTTTGTCTCTTGCAGGCATCAGCAGCTCAAACCCTGTTATTCAGCTTTTCAAGCCGGACTCATTTGTGCCCGTGCTTGCTCTTATAGGTGTTGCCTTGCTTATGTTTACAAAGAGCAACAAAAAGAAAGACACGGCAACCATCCTTTTAGGCTTTGCGGTGCTTATGACAGGTATGAGTGCTATGTCCGATGCTGTTGCAGGGCTTAAGAATGTGCCTGAATTTACTAATATACTCACTCTTTTCACCAATCCCATTCTCGGTGTAGCAGCAGGTGCAATACTCACTGCAGTCATTCAGTCGTCATCTGCTTCGGTTGGTATCTTGCAGGCTCTTTCCTCAACGGGAGCAATTACCTTCGGTGCGGCTATCCCTATTATTATGGGTCAGAATATCGGTACCACGGTAACGGCCATGCTTTCATCTCTCGGTGCAAATAAAAATGCAAAGAGAACGGCTTTTGTGCATCTTTATTTCAATCTTATCGGTACGGCGGTGCTTCTTGCGCTGTTCTACGGACTTAATGCAGTGATAGATTTTGCTTTCACTGAGAACACCATAGACGAGATGGGTATAGCTGTTGTACACACGGCATTTAACCTGCTTTGCACGCTTGTATGGGCTCCTTTCACCAAGCTGCTTGAGAAGCTCGCAATGATAACTGTCAGAGATACAGAAGAAAAAGAGCATTACGAAATTCTCGACGAAAGACTTTTTGCTACACCTGCCGTTGCAGTTGACCGTTCAAGGGCTGTAACAGAAAAAATGGCAGAGATTTCCGTTGAGGCAATAACAAAGTCTCTGGCACTTCTCAGTGAGTATAAGGACGAATATTCTGAGGAAATACTTAAGGCTGAGAAAAAAGCCGATAAGTATGAGGATAAGCTTGGCTCATACCTTGTCAAGGTTTCTGCTCTTGAGCTTTCAGATGAAGACAGTGTTGAGGCAACTAAGCTCCTTCATATCATAAGCGACTTTGAGAGAATTTCCGACCACGCTGTCAATGTGCTGAGTTCAGCTGAAGAAATAGAAGAAAAGAAGCTGGCATTCTCCGATAAGGCAAAGACTGAGCTTATGACCTTGGTTTCAGCCGTTGAAGAAATAACTCAGCTTGCATATAAGAGCTTTAAGGAAAACGACCTTCACTCAGCTATGATGGTTGAGCCTCTCGAGCAGGTAGTTGACGATTTGAGGGATGCTATCAAGAGCAAGCACATCAAGCGCCTTCAGGAAGGCAGATGCACAATTGAGCTTGGTTTTATTTTAGGCGACCTTCTTACAAATCTTGAAAGAGTTTCAGACCACTGTTCAAATATTGCAGGTCTTGTGCTTGAAATGGAGCATAAGGAGATGGATATTCACAAGTATCTCAGACAGATGAAAAAGTCACCTGAAAGCGATTATAATAAGCTTTATGATGAATACAGTGAAAAGTACCATATAGTCTGATAAAAATTCATAAATCTTTTATAGATTAATTATTAAAAATTGATTTGTTTTGTTTTTTGTATTGACTTTTAATTTATAATTTGTTATTATTACCTCGTAAAATTTTCAAGGAGGTGCGCCAAATGAACATCGTAGCAGACGTATTTGCAAAGATCGAAGAAATCTTCGCTATCGTAATCGACTTCATCAAGGGTCTCTTCGCAATGGTTAAGCCCGAAGGCGAAGAAGCATAATTGAATTATGATTCATAAAAGCGGAAGCCGTAAGGCTTCTGTTTTTTTTGTTGCTTATTTTATATATTTGTGATACAATGACCTTAAACTGAAAATGTAAATAAGGCAGGAGAAAAAGGATGAACATAGTAACAGAGATTCTTGCAATTGTTATGGCTTTTCTTATGGGATTGACAGGCACGATAAATTCTCTTTTTAACGGGGATATTTATCCCTATGAAAGTGTTACCCGTACAATAGGGCTTGAAACCTTCACAAGAAGCCAGGGCGTAACAACTGACGGTGAAAGCTGGATTTTTTCAGGAGACGGCAAACTCACGAAAGTAAGTCTTGACGGCGAAAGGGTAACAGCATCAAACAAAAAGGCACTGGAACCCTTCAAAGAGTACGGCAGTGACCATATAGGCGGAATAAGCTATTATAACGGCAAGGTTTATGCTTCAGTTGAAGACGGTGACAGCTTTTCCTATCCCATAGTTGCTGTGTATGACGGCGAAAGTCTTGAGTTTGCGGGGAAATATAAAGTGATTTCAACTAATATACTTTTCAGAGGATGTCCCTGGGTTTGCTGTGACGGTGACAGAGGTGTTTTCTATGTGGGCAACAGCAGAAACTGCACAGAAATATATGCTTTTGACCTTGAAACAATGGAGTATGTAAAAACTATTCCTCTTGAAAGTGAAATTTTTAAAATTCAGGGTGCTGAAATGTATGACGGCTTTATGATTGCAGGCACTAATGACAGCACCCGTGCGGTGTATAAGCTGAATGTTGAAAGCGGTACATATGAAAAAATGTTTGATAGAATAATGTATGTGCCCAAACTTATAGATAATTTCGGCGGTGAGGGTGAAGATATAACTGTATTGCCTATGGAAGATGGAACACTTTTCCACGCTCTTGATTTAGGCGCGCTGTTTATTGATTCAAACCTTCGTCACTATAAACCCACCGGGGGAAACTAAGGAGATAAAGTTATGAACATTGTAGTTGCAGGTTGTGGAAAAATAGGCAAAGCAATTATTGCTACACTCTGCGCAGAGGGTCACGATGTAACCGTGGTTGACAAAAATGCAGAGATTGTAAGCGAAATGACCAATATATATGATGTTATAGGTGTTTGCGGAAACTCTGCTGACTGTGAAACCCTTGAAGAGGCATCCATAGAAAATGCTGAGCTTTTTATCTGTGTCACCGGCTCAGATGAAATGAATATGCTTTCCTGCTTTCTTGCAAAGAAAATGGGGGCAAATCAGACTGTTGCAAGAATAAGAAACCCGGAATACAATGACAGATCCCTCGGTTTTATGCGTCAGCAGCTTGAGCTTTCTATGTCTATAAATCCTGAGCTTCTTATGGCACAGGAGCTTTATAATGTGCTGAAACTTCCTTCAGCTTTCAAAGTGGAATATTTTGCAAGGCGAAACCTGGAAATAATAGAGGTTAAGCTTAAAGAAGACTCGCCTCTTTGCGGTAAAAAGCTTTCAAAGCTGCGCGAAAAACAGAATGTGGAATTTCTTATCGGCGGTGTGCTGCGTGCGGGCAAGGTTATTATTCCCGACGGTAGCTTTGAGCTTCAGGTAGGTGATATAGTGTCAATTATAGCCGCCCCCTCAGATATGCAGAAGCTTCTCAAGGGTCTGGGAATGCTCAAAAAGCAGGCAAGAAGTGTAATGATACTCGGCGGAAGCAAGACTGCGTATTACCTTTCAAAAATGCTTCTTTCTTCGGGCAATGAGGTTAAAATAATTGAAAAAGATGTAGCACGTTGTGAACAGCTTTCGGCTATTTTACCCAAGGCTATGCTTATTGGCGGTGATGGCTCACAGCAGGAGCTTCTTTTAGAGGAGGGCCTGCGCTCTCTTGATGCTTTTGTGGCTTTGACGGGTATGGACGAAGAGAACATACTTATTTCCATATTTGCATCAAATCAGAATGTGCCTAAGGTTATATCCAAGGTCAACCGTGACGAAATGGTAAAAATGGCTGAAAATCTCGGCCTTGACTGTATTGTATCTACAAAGGCAACAACTTCGGATATTATTTTAAGATATACCAGAGCCCTTGAAAACTCCCTCGGAAGTGTTATAGAATCTCTTTATAAAATTATGGACGGTAAGGTTGAGGCGCTTGAGTTTAAGGTGCATCCAGATTCAAAGCTGCTGAATATTCCAATCAAGGACCTGAAAATCAAGCCGGGTATTCTTATTGCAGGAATTATCCGTGCAGGCAAAAAGGCTATAATCCCTAAGGGCAATGATGCAATTATGCAGGGTGACAGAGTTATAATTCTTTCGGCAGAGTACCGCATAACAAGGCTCTCTGACATTCTGAGGTAAGACTATGAACAGAAGAATGGTTTTATATATGGTGGGTACCGTTATAAAAATAGAAGCGGCACTGATGGTACTGCCATTGATAGTTTCATTTATATATAAAGAAAGCTGCAGTGCAGATTTTCTTATCTCTATTGCTGTTGCTCTTGTAACAGGCTTTGCACTGACGCTTATATTCAAACCCGGCAGCAAGGTGATTTATGCAAAAGAGGGCTTTGTTATAGTGTCTCTTGCCTGGCTGGCACTGTCGGCTATAGGTGCATTGCCCTTTTATATCAGCAGAGAAATACCTTCATATATTGATGCTTTTTTTGAAACCGTCAGCGGTTTTACCACAACCGGTGCTTCGATTCTGGCGGATGTTGAGGCTATGAGCAAGGGACTTCTTTTCTGGAGAAGCTTCACTCATTGGGTAGGCGGTATGGGTGTGCTTGTTTTTGTTATGGCTGTTGTGCCCAAGGTTTCTGACAGAAGCATACACATATTAAGAGCGGAGGCTCCCGGCCCCATAGTAGGCAAGTTGGTGCCTAAAATGGCACAGACCGCACGTATACTTTATATAATTTATGTTGTTTTGACTGTTGTGGAAATAGTTTTTCTGCTTTGCGGCGGGATGCATTTTTTTGATAGTATTGTTCATGCTTTCGGTACTGCAGGTACCGGCGGTTTCGGTGTAAAAGCGGACAGCATAGCTTCTTACTCGCCTTTTCTTCAGTGGGTAATAACAATATTTATGCTTATGTTCGGTATAAATTTCAATCTTTATTATCTGCTGCTGATAAAAAAATTCAAAGCTGTGCTGAAAAGCGAGGAACTATGGGCATATCTGATTATATTCTTTGTTTCTACGATTCTTATTACAATAAATATTATGCCTGTTTATGACAGCCTTTTAGAAAGTGTAAGACTGGCGGCCTTTCAGGTGTCATCCATAGTCACCACAACAGGTTATGCAACTGCAGACTTTAATCAGTGGCCTACTCTTTCAAAAACTACAATACTTGTGCTTATGTTTATAGGCAGCTGTGCAGGCTCAACGGCGGGCGGCTTTAAGGTTTCGAGGGTAGTGCTTCTTGTAAAAAAAATAAAGCGTGAGCTTCAGAAGCTTCTTCATCCCAGATCAGTTTCTGTCATACGCTTTGAAGGAAAGAGAGTAGATGAGGCAACAATGAGTTCTCTCGGCTCCTACCTTGCCATATATGTGCTTTTCTTCTGTGTGTTTGTTTTTATACTTGGTTTTGAGAGCTTTGACCTTGAAACCAACATATCTGCAGTGGCAGCCTGCTATAACAATATAGGCCCTGCTTTGGGTGTGGCAGGTCCTGCATCAAACTATGCTATGTTTTCACCTGTTTCAAAGATAGTTCTGTCTCTCGCTATGCTTCTTGGCAGACTTGAAATATTCCCGCTGATACTTACCTTGTCGCCTTCAACCTGGGCAAAGAAGTAGTATAAAAGCTATCCACCTGAATCTTCGTTGTGAGAAACAGGTGGATTTTTCTTGCTTATTTGTGCTTTGATATGTTTGCGAAATTCAGCCTGAGGGCATTGCTGACAACGCAGAAGCTGGAAAGGCTCATTGCTGCTGCACCGAACATAGGTGTAAGAGCGAGGCCGAAAAGAGGAATGAAAACACCTGCCGCAAGGGGGATGCCCAAAGCGTTATAGAAAAACGCCCAAAATAAATTCTGATATATTGTTTTGAGCGTTGACTTGCTCAGGCGTAAAAGCTTCGGCACATCGGAAAGACTGCTTTTCATCAGCACGATGTCGCCTGCGTCAATTGCTATATCAGTACCGCTGCCGATAGCTATGCCTATATCTGCTCTTGTCAGGGCGGGAGCATCGTTTATTCCGTCACCTACCATGGCGGTAGTACCTTTTTCTGCAAGCTTGCGTATTACCTGTTCTTTGCCGTCGGGAAGCACATTGGCAATGATTTCGTCAACGCCTGCGGCTTTGCCTATGGCCTTTGCCGTGTTTTCGTTGTCGCCTGTGAGCATCACAACGCGAACGCCCATTTCTTTAAGCTCTTTTATTGCCTTGGCGCTGTCTTCTTTTATTACATCAGCGGCAAATATGGTGCCAAGGAGCTTATCTCCCTTTGCAAAAAGCAGGGGAGTTTTTCCTTGTAAGGTAAGGCTGTTTATGTCTTTTGTGATTTTTTCGGGTACGTGGCAGACACTGCTTATGAATTTAAGGCTTCCTGCAGAAATTTTTACATTGTCCTCATAGGCTGTGGCACCAAGACCGGCAAGGGCGGTGAAGTTGCTGAGAACCTTTGCGGTAACTTTGTTTTCGCAATACTTCACCACTGCCTTTGCAAGGGGATGCTCACTGCTTTTTTCAAGAGAATAGGCGTAGGTAAGAAGCTCATTTTCACTTATGCCCTCACAGGGGATAATATCCGTAACCTCAGGCTCGCCTTTTGTTACGGTACCCGTTTTATCAAGGGCAACAATTTTTATTTTGCCGCTTTTTTCAATAGCTTCAGCTGTTTTGAAGAGAATGCCGTTTTTAGCACCCATACCGCTTGAAACCATTATAGCAACGGGGGTTGCAAGACCCAAAGCGCATGGACAGCTAATAACAAGAACGGAGATTGCTCTTTCAAGGGCATAGGATATTTCCGCGCCGCTGATAAACCATACCACTCCCGTTATAAGGGCAATTGCAATAACAGTGGGTACGAAGATGCCCGAAACCTTATCGGCAATTTTTGCAATAGGAGCTTTTGAAGCCGCCGCATCGCTGACTAACTTTATTATCTGTGACAGGGCGGTGTCTTCACCTACGGCTGTTGCTTCACACTTGAGCAGACCCGATTGATTTACTGTTGAGGCGGAAACCTTATCGCCGGCTTTTTTATCTGTGGGTATGCTCTCACCTGTAAGTGCAGCTTCATTGACAGCACTGTGACCCTCAAGTACTATGCCGTCGACGGGTATACTTTCGCCGGGGTGAAGGATAAAAATATCACCCTTTACAACCTTTTCTGCCGGAATTTCTATTTCTTTACCGCCGCGGATAACCCTGGCTTTTTCAGGTCTTAATTTCATCAATGCTTTCAAGGCATTAGTGGTTTTGCCCTTGCTTTTTGCCTCGAGCATTTTGCCTACGGTTATAAGAGTGACTATCATAGCGGCAGACTCAAAATAAAGGCCGTGGCTGAGATGCATGGCAGTTTCCGTGTCTCCCTTTGCCTGAGAGACTGCTATTATAATAAGGGCGTAAAAGCTCCATAAAAATGACGCTCCGCTGCCCATAGCTACGAGAGTATCCATATTGGGAGCTTTATTTATCACTGCTTTGGTACCGCTTATAAAGAACTTTCTGTTGATTATGAGTACCGTAAGGCTGAGAATCATCTGCAGAAAGCCGATTGCAGTGTAATTTCCCTCAAGGAAGGGCAAGGGAAACCCCCACATGGTGTGTCCCATTGAAATATACATAAGCAAGGCAAGAAAGCCAAGGGACAATATCAGTCTTTTTTTCAATTTGGGAGTTTCGGTGTCCTTAAATGGGTCATCCTCACTGCCGTCTTTTTTTATTTTTGCGCCGAAGCCGATAGCTTTAACGGCGGCTATTATTTCTTTTTCATTTGCAGTGCCTTCAACGCTCATAGAGTTTGTCAGCAGACTCACACTGCACTGTGTTACTCCTTCAAGAGATGACACTGCTTTTTCAACTCTTGCACTGCAGGCTGCACAGGACATACCTGTTATAGCATAGTGTTTCATTAAATCACCTCACATATATTTTACCCCTATATAATTTTTATGTCAAGAAAAATACACCGGCGAAAGCCGGTGCATTTATTGTTAATATTACATCATAAGGTCAAGAACGCCAAGGTTAAGATAGCCGTAGTTCTTGGGAATTTCAAAGCAGGAGTCGGGAACATCTGTTGTGATTCTGTTGAAGTAGGTTGAATCAACAACACCGCTCTTTGAAATATCATCTCTTCTTACAAGGGTTTCACCGTCGAAGTAATAATTGACGGTTGTGCCGTCTATAGTGCTGTTATAGCTTTCGAGAATGAGCTTCTTGCCACCGATTTCAACTTCTGAAACGGTGATTTTGCCGATGTCGCTTCTGTTCATTTCCTCCAGCATAGCACTCATATCCATATCTTCACCCATCATGCTTTCGGGCATCTTGCTGTATTTCTTCCAGTCATCGAAGAGAAGATACATTGTATCTTTATTTTTGAGATAGAGCATACTGCAGTTCATGGTCATTTCAGCATCAATGTTCATAGTCATCTTGATATACATGTTGCCGTTTTTGATAGCCATGGTCACGGGCATATCACCCATATCGGGGTCATTGGTGGTAATTTCCATAAGATATGTGCCGCTTGTGAAAATCTTCTGATATTTTTCGATTCTGTAAGCCTCTAATTTTCCGGGCTTTTTATCAGGCTTCTTAGTGGTTGTAGTGTTGTCGTTTTTGCCGTCAGCCTTGGTTGTTGTTTCTTTTTGCTTTGTTGTGTCTTCTTCGGGTGAAGTGGGCAGAGTAGTTACAACATCGCCTTCAAACTTGCTGCCTGCAGTAACATCGATATGTTCACCTGTGAAGTTTGTGGGCACCTCATCAAGAGCAATATCGTCATTTATCTGACCGACAGTGCTGCCGATATTGTTGCCGTCAAACTCTGCTGCATAACGATTGCCCTCGGCATCCGTAACAACGGCGTATGTATGGCCATCACCGTCAACAACGGCAAGATAGGTTGAGCCCTGGATGTCAGTGAGATAAGTGCCTGCTTCAGAAGGCTCTTCAGGTTCATGTGTGAACCAATATACACCTACACCTACTGCTACCACCACAACAACGAGAAGGCATAAAAATATTCGTCTGAGAATTTTTTTCATCGGGGAAAATCTCCTTAGTAAAATAGTTCAATTATAAGATTACAAAACGACAGTGAAAAAATCAAGTATTTAATGTAAAACTTGTGTAAAACTCTTACTGCGTGTGTGTTGTTTTATTGTAAACTCACTGTAAAATCTTATGAAAGGAGCTTGTCAATAACGCACTGAATGGGATCTGTGTCAGCAAGCTCAATGGCACCCTTGTCTGCAAGTGCCGGAGTTCTTGTGTCGATAGGCAGCTTAGCCAGCACGGGTACACCGAACTTGGCTGCAACCTCTTCGGTTTTGCTTTCGCCGAAAATGTTATGCTTCTTGCCGCAGTCGGGACACTCAAAATAGCTCATGTTCTCAACAAGGCCCACAACGGGGATATTCATCATTTCAGCCATTTTCATAGCCTTGCTGACGATGAGACCTACTAAATCCTGAGGAGTGGTGACAACGATAATGCCGTCAACCTTAAGGCTCTGGAAAACTGTCAGGGGTACGTCGCCGGTGCCGGGAGGCATATCAACAAACATATAATCAACATCGCCCCAGGCAACATCTGTGAAAAACTGCTGAATAACGCCGCTGATAACGGGACCTCTCCATACAACGGGGTCTTCGTGGTTGGGGAGAAGGAGATTGACTGACATCACTCTCACACCGCCTGAGGACTCTCTGGGGAAAATAACAACGTTGTTTGTTTCGGCGTTGCCCTTGATGCCGAACATCTTGGGAATTGAGGGACCTGTAACGTCAGCGTCGAGAATAGCTGTCTGCTTACCGCGAAGCTGCATAGCCGTAGCCAGAAGGGAAGTCACCGATGACTTGCCTACGCCGCCCTTACCGCTGACAACGGCATAAATTTTTTTGATATCACTGTATTCGTTCTGCTTAAGATGGGGATCCTTATCCTTGCATCCTGAAGCTGAAGCACATGATGAACAGTTGCCTGAACATTCACTCATATATAACACTACCTTTCGGAAAATTTAAACTAAACTATATAATAATACAATTTTACCCGAATGTCAATTTTTTAACCGCATTTATTTCAGTACTCTGTCAAAGAAGTAAGTTTTTGTGTTGACTTTGAGTGTAAACAGTGGTAAAATACACCTGTTCGCAATCGAATACGCCTCCTTAGTTAAATGGATATAATAAACCCCTCCTAAGAATTAGTTATAACAACCGCCTTTCCCAAAAAAGCGATTGATACAAAGTTAATATTGTCACCATG
>JAZTYQ010000034.1:0-2074 GCA_045637065.1 Acutalibacteraceae bacterium | reverse complement strand
CCACAGAACAGGATATGAAATGGGTAATATCAATGCTGTTATGGACGGCGAAATCGACGGATTCCTTAATGCATATCTCAAAAAGCAATCATTGGATGCACTGGGTGCAGAATAATATAGGGACAGCGCGTTTTTGATTCTTTTTGCGCGCCGGCAAAAAGAATGCCCTAACTCTTGCGGTTCCCAAAATCGCTTGCCGGCTTGGAGCGCCGGGCAATTTTGACCGCTACGCCATCCTCACCTCACTTCATCCGTCACAGGCGGCGCTTCGGCGACGATGCAGCGAGGGCGATAAAATACAGATTGCAGCAGGTTGCTCTACAGTAGCGACCTGCTGTTTTTTATACCTTATCCTCTTGCAATTTTTCTTATTACATATTAGAATAGACTATACCATATTTTGTAGGGAGAATTATATGAAATATCTTTTTGCATATTTTCTCGGCAACGAGCCTGAAAATGAAAGAATCTGCTTTGCTGTAAGTAGCGACGGTTATCACTTCACACCCCTTAACGGCAACAAGCCTGTTATAACCCAGCGCCTCGGTAAAAAATGTGTCCGTGACCCTTACATTTTCAAAGGGCAGGACGGACTTTACTATATTGTCGGTACGGATATGAAGTGTGAAGAAGGCTGGGAATCAAACCATAGCCTTGTTGTATGGAGAAGCGCCGACCTTATTGACTGGAGCGAGGAAAATCTCATTGATATGTGTGAGCTTGGTGAGGATTTCAGTGACACCACAAGAGCATGGGCTCCTCAGGCAATATGGGATAAGGAAAAGGAACAGTATATGCTTTATTGGGCCCACTCAACCAAGAGGCATAACACAGCAGGAATGTACTATGCCCACACAAGTGATTTCAGAAGAATAACAACTCCCAAGCCTCTTTATTGCCGCGATGTGCAGACCATTGACGGTGATATTATATATAATGAAAAAGAAAAATTGTGGCATCTCTATTTCAAGCACGAGGAAACTCAGACAATAGCCTGTGTCACAAGCGAAAAACTCACAGGCCCCTATAAGGATGAGCCGATTATTGTTTCTCTTGCAAATAGCGGAGTTGAGGGCAGTGAAATGTATCCCGTTGACGGCACAGACAAGTGGCTTATGGTTATGGACGAATACAGCAAGGGCAGATTTTTTATGCAGGAAACCACAGACTTCCGCACATTCACCGCCGTGGAGGACTACGATATGAATTTTTCTCCTCGACACGGAAGCATAACCCTTATCAGCGACGAAGAATACGAAAGATTAGTAAAGCATTATGAAGTATAAAATTTATGAAAAGCTGACGGATTTTTTCCGCCTACGGCTTTTCAGCAAAACAAACATAGCCATTGTGGCAGTGATGTCAATTGTGATGAATATAGCTCTGGCAGGTGCTGCTTATAACAGCCACAAGGATTTAGAAACATTTTTATCTTTGTACGCGCCCGAGAAGAGCGAAGAAATAAGCACCACATTACTCGCCGAGGAAGCTTATGATGAAAACACAACCGAAGTGCCACAGACAAGCGAAGTTACAACTCAGGAAAAGTCCGAGGCTGAAACTACCGAAGCATCAACTCAGAAAGAGGAAGGCACTTCACCTGTAGCCGAAAGTGAAGAGGCGCAGCAGGGTACATATTATGTGACAAGCTCGGGAACAAAATATCACAAAAGCACCTGCGGCTATCTGAGTAAGTCAAGAATTGCAATAAGTCTCAACGACGCTAAGGCAAAGGGATATTCACCCTGCTCAAGATGTATAAAATGATAAATATGGCTTCCGACAAGTTGTCGGGCTGGTGAGAAAGTTACAAGATGCCCTTTTCTTTACCCCGAAGGCGTATACTGATACTCCGAGAGGGTAAAAAAAGGGCAAAACAACGCAAAAGCCGTCGGGATTCGATATCCTGACGGCTTTCTTAAACCAAAATTTATATTGATTATAAAGCACTTGCTTTCTTTAAGCAGAGAACATTGCGTTGTTGTTCTTGTGCCGTTATCGTCAGTCTGCCTTACAGAAGAATTATAAGGAACTGTGCTACAACCACAACGGCGATAAGAGCAATCGGATATGT
>JAZTYQ010000033.1:0-5511 GCA_045637065.1 Acutalibacteraceae bacterium | reverse complement strand
GAGACCCCAGGAAGGCAAGGTGGCTCGTTTCCTGTGCGACGTATATAACCCCGACGGCACTCCTTTTGTGGGTGACCCCCGCGGTATCCTGAAGCGCGCTCTGCAGCGTGCGGCTGACTTGGGCTATGACGCATTCAACTGCGGTCCCGAACTGGAATTCTTCCTGTTTGAAACCGACGAAAAGGGTAAGCCCACCACCAACACTGCTGACGAAGCAGGCTACTTTGACCTGGCTCCTCTGGACCACGGCGCTGTGGTTCGTCGCGAAATCTGCAAGTCTCTGGAAAAGATGGGCTTTGAAATCGAAGCATCTCACCACGAATGTGCAGCAGGTCAGCACGAAATCGACTTCAAGTATGACGAGGTTCTCAGAACGGCCGACAATGTTATGACCTTCAAATATGTTGTCAAGAACCTTGCCAATTCACACGGTCTTTATGCAACCTTTATGCCCAAGCCCATTTACGGCATCTGCGGTTCAGGTATGCATATAAATATTTCACTTTTCAAAGACGGCGAAAACGCTTTCTGTGACAGTGGAGATGCAGCAGGTCTCAGCGGTGTGGCATATAACTTCATTGCAGGCGTTATGCACCACATCAAGGCTATGACAGTTATCACAAACCCCATAGTCAACTCATATAAGAGACTTGTTCCCGGCTATGAGGCTCCCGTATATATTGCCTGGTCTGCGAAAAACAGAAGTCCCCTTGTGCGCATTCCCACAGCAAGAGGTGCAGGCACAAGAATTGAGCTTCGTAACCCCGACCCTTCAGCTAACCCCTATCTTGTTATGGCTGCAGTGCTTCAGGCAGGTCTTGACGGTATCGAAAAGGCTATGACACCGCCTCCTCCCAAGGATTCAAACATTTTCCACCTTACTCCTGATGAGAGAAAGGCAGAGGGTATCCACTCACTGCCCAAAACTCTTTATGAGGCAATCAGAGAGTTCAAATACAGCGACTTCGCAAAAATGGCAGTAGGTGAACACGTTCACGGCAAATATGTTGAAGCAAAGGTTGAAGAGTGGATGGAATACAGTACCCGCGTTTCACAGTGGGAAATCGATAAGTATTTAGGTAAATATTAATAAAAGTTTCAGGGCAAGGAAATTTCTTGCCCTGTTTTGGACAGAAGGCAACAGTAAGGGAACATCAGCATTTGTTCCATTTGGTTACATATGCCTTAAAGAGGAAGAATTATGGAATACAAAATCAACCCTTATGTATATAAGAATATTTTTGCCGTACCTGCAGGGTTAGTTGACGATAACATCCGTCTTGCAAGTGTGCTGCAGCTGAAGGTTATGCTTTATATGCTGCGCCACAGTGACAGCGAGCCTGCATCTCAGCAGATTGCCGAAGCTCTGGGCTACGACAAAACCGATGTTGAGGATGCTATGATATTCTGGAGCGAAAGAGGTCTTCTCACAAAGGAGAATGAAGATGCAAAGCCTCTTTTACATATAGAAAGCGTTTCGGATGTTAAGTTTGAGCCTGCTCCCGTAGCTGAAGTGCGTAAGGTCAGCGATATACCCATTTCAAGACCCAGCCACGAGCAGATTGCAGTGAGACTTCAGGAATGTAAGGAATTCAGCCATCTTTTTGCCGAAGCTCAGAATACCCTTGGTAAAACCATAGGCTATGACGGACAGTCGGTGCTTATTATGATGCACGACAGCTACGGCCTGCCCTTTGAGGTTATTCTTATGGCTGTGGAATATTCCGTATCACAAAAAAAGACAGGCTTTTCTTCTATCGCAAAAATCGGCAAGATATGGCACGAAAACGGAATTGATACCCTTGAAGGCGCCATGGAGTATATCGAAGAGCATAATATAGTGAATGAAACCTGGAATAAGCTTCGCTCCCTGACAGACATAACTAACAGAGTACCCACAGAAAAGCAAAGAAAACTACTTACCTGCTGGATAAAGGAGTATGGCTATGATGCAGATATGATTTATTATGCTTATGAGGACACTATAAATGCTACAGGTAAATTCAGCCTGCCTTATATGGATAAAATCATAAGAAACTGGCATGAAAAAGGTGTTAAGACACCTATGGATATACAAAAAGAAAAAGCAAAATGGCTTGAAGCAAGAGAAAACAAAAAGCCTCAGAAAAATGCTCAGAAGAAAAGCAGCAAGGGTCTGCTTGATGATGAGCCCTCTTATGATATTGACGCTTTCACAAGGAAGGCAATCGGTCTTAAATATAATAAGCCAAATTCAAACTAAGAAGGTGAAAAAATGTCCTATAAAAGAAGTGTATATATAAAAGCAAAGGAAATACTTTCTCAGAGGAAAGCAAAGGCAGAAAAGGAAGCGGAAATTTGCCATTCTGCTGCTGTTGCCGCTTGCCCCGAAATTCTCACAATTGAAAGAGAAATGGCTTCTCACGGAGCCGATGTTGTCAAGGCGGTGGGTATGGGCGCAAACCTTGATGAATATATCCTCTCCCTTGCCAAGGCAAATTTAAAGGCACAGCAGAGACGAAAAGAGCTTCTTAAAGAGGCAGGATTTTCGGAAGACTATCTGGACGTGAAATATACCTGCGAAATCTGCAAGGACACAGGTTTCAACAAGGAATTTTACTGTCAGTGCTACCGCAAGCTCATAAGAGATGTTGCAAGAGAGGAGTTAGGAGTAAATTCACCTCTCAAGAGATGTACCTTCGACAGCTTTCGTCTCGACACATACCCCGATGTGGCAGACAGCTTAATAGGTGTTAATCAGCGCGAGCATATGAAAAACACCTTTGAGTATTGCAAGGATTATGCCGAGAATTTCACTACGGACGCACAGGGTCTTTTTATGTATGGCAAAACAGGTCTCGGAAAAACACATCTCTCACTTGCAATTGCAAATGTTGTTATAGATAAAGGCTATGATGTTTACTACGGAAGTGTTCAGTCAATTATGGACAAGCTTGAAGCAGAGCGCTTCGGCAGACTTCCAAGGGAAGACAGCATTAAAGAGGATATTCTCAATTGTGACCTGTTGATAATCGATGACCTGGGTACTGAATTTTCTACCCAGTACACCAACGCGGAGATATATAATATCATCAACAGCAGAATGCTTTCTTCACTGCCCACAATTATCAGCACAAACCTTGATATGAATCAGGTTGCCGAAAAATATACTCAGCGAGTGGCTTCGAGAATTATCGGTAACTGTATGGCAGTTTATTTCTGTGGTAAGGATTTAAGACAGATATAAGGTTTTCTGCAAAGGGTTTTAAAAATATGTTTTATCAATGCAAGTTTTTTTGATTTAAGTCTTGACAAGATGATATATTTGTGGTAATATACTTTGGCAAAATCCAATTGCGCTGTTAGCTCAGCTGGATAGAGTGTCTGGCTACGGACCAGAAGGTCAGGGGTTCGAATCCCTTACAGCGCGCCATAAGAAAACGAGGTTACACGAAAGTGTGACCCTTTTCTTTTTTTATGAGATTAACAAAAGGGAATGTAAGGGATTCGAACAAGGAAGGAGCGAAGCGGAAGAAAACAGTCCTGTGGACTGTTTTCGCTGACATGGCAACGAGCGTAGCGAGGCGATAGCACGGCAGTGCGGGACAAAATCCCTTACAGCGCGCCATAAGAAAACGAGGTTTAGAGCGACATTACATAAGGATATTAAGCCTTAAAATTCGCTATTTTTGCGCATAACTGCGTTAAAAATGCTCGAAATCCGCCAAGGATTTCTGTGCTTTTCGCCTTGTTCTGCATCAAAACTATCTGAATTTTAAGGTGCTAGGCAGTTTTTATTAAGATGTTTTCAATAAAAAAATAAGCCGATAAAAACCTTAACATCCTTATGCAGTCTCGCCCAAGTGTAACCCTTTTCTTTTTATCAGATCAAAAGAATGGGCAGGTCACTCCAAATTTTCGGTAGTGACCTGCCTTTGATTTAAAATTGATAAAACTTGCAGTTTCTGAGCTTCAGCTCCGTGCGGGGGTGGCTTAAGGGTAGCGAGCTGTAAAATCGCAACCGCAATTGCTAAGTGCTGATTATTTAACCGGTACGGGGTCTGAAAGCTTAACGAAGTCAATCTTTTCCATCTTTGTTCTAGGAAGAAGATCCATAACCTCAATTCTTCTGGGAACTGAGTAACCCTCGAGATTTTTCTTGCAGAATTCCATAAGCTTTTCCTTTGCTTCTTCTGTATCCGCCTCTTTGTCGGCAAGAGAAACAACAAGCTTAACATAAGGCTTACCCTTTTCATCGTAGCCCTGACAAGCACAGGCTTCACTGATATAGTCAAGTGCAAGTACCTTTTCTTCAATTGTTGCGGGGTAAATATTATAACCTGCAATAATAATAATTCTCTTGATACGGCTTGTGAAAACAAGGTGTCCGTCAGCATCAAGGAAGCCTACGTCGCCTGTTCTTATCCACTTCTTGCCGTTTTCATCGGTGTATATACCTGTATCCTTGATAACATCATCGGGAAGATATCTGTTCATCATGGTTTCACCGGTAACAACAACCTCACCAACCTCACCTGATCCGAGCTTATTGCACTCGCTGTCCCAGATTTCGATTGTTGTTCCGTAAATGGGACGACCTACAGTATGTGACTTGTAGTCGGGAATACCTGTGTTTGTGGTGCAGACTGCGCACATTTCGGTAAGACCGTAGCCTCTGCACATCTTTGCGGTTGAGCCGAGCTTTCTGAGCTTAGCGTTGAAAAGGCTTACGAATTCGTCGCTTACAAAGTCGCCGCCCGCAGAGATAACCTTGATATTCTTGACACCCTCGTTTTCGAAGTTGTCCTCTTCGATCATCTTCTGGAACATCTTGGGAACACCGAGGAACTCGAGTACGTTATACTTTCTGATAAGCTCGTTAACCTGTCTGGGGTCGAACTTCGCAATCATAATAGGTCTGTATGCATTACAGAGAGCGTAGTGCATTGTTACACCGAGACCGTAAGCGTGGAAGCAGGGAAGAGCACAGATTGAATATACGTTTTCGTAGTCTCTTTCAGGGTCAAGAGCGTACATTGTATATGCAAGGAAGTTGATTGAATAGTTTGAGTGAATAATAGTCTTACTCTTACCTGTTGTACCTCCGCCGTGAAGATAAACAGCGTCATCCTTGTAGGGAGCAACAACTGAGGGCACTGCGGGAATGTCCATTTCAAGAATGTCCTTATAGATATGTACATTACTATGCTCAGGCACCTTTGCATTCTGTACTTCATTACCCTTTGCATACTGATATGCAATGCCGTCGCAGAAGTCTGATGTTGAACATACAATTGTGGGGTACTTCTCGATAATGCTGCTGTAAGGACCTGCAAAAAGGTCAAGCATAAAAACTGCCTTACTGCCCGTATGCTGCATAATTTCATCAAGCTGGGAGGGAGGAGTAAGCGGATGAACAAAGTTTGCAATAACACCAAGCTTTATAAGTGAATAGAAAGCAATAAACGCATGTCCGCAGGTGGGAAGGAAGGCGGTCATAACGTCGCCCTTCTTTATACCGATTGAATCGAT
>JAZTYQ010000032.1:0-21802 GCA_045637065.1 Acutalibacteraceae bacterium | reverse complement strand
AAATCTGGGCATTGATGTGGTTGACCTTGGTGTACCCGTGCTTTCAATGCATGCCCCTTATGAAATTGTTGCAAAAACTGATGTTTACAGCACCTACAGAGCTTGCTATGAGTTCTTCAAGTCATAAAAAAGCTTTCTCTTTGAGCAGAATGCATATAATACATCAATATTCACTTTTTATTGCATAAAAATTCAATAAATATTCAATTTAGTTATTGACTTTTGCATAAAAATGCGTATAATGTAGCATAGTTTAAAAACAAGAATGAATGGAGATAGAAAAAATGAAAGAAATCAAGAAAATTGTCCTTGCTTATTCAGGCGGACTTGACACATCAATTATCATCCCTTGGCTCAAGGAAAACTATGAAGGCTGTGAGGTTATTGCAGTTTCGGGTGACGTAGGTCAGGCTTCAGAGCTTGAAGGCCTTGAAGAAAAGGCACTGGCTACAGGCGCAAGCAAGCTTTACATCGAGGACCTCAACAAGGAATTCGTTGAAGACTATATTTACCCCACACTTAAGGCAGGCGCTATTTACGAAGGCATGTACCTTCTCGGCACAGCTTTTGCACGTCCTCTTATCGCTAAGAGAATTGTTGAAATTGCTAAGGCTGAGGGCGCAGACGCTATCTGCCACGGCTGCACAGGTAAGGGTAACGACCAGGTACGTTTCGAGCTTGCTATCAAGGCTTTCGCTCCCGAAATGGAAATCATCGCTCCCTGGAGAACATGGGAATTCAAGAGCCGTGAGGACGAAATCGAATACGCTATCAAAAAGAACATTCCTCTTAAAATTACAAGAGAAACAAACTACTCAAAGGATAAGAATATCTGGCACCTTTCACACGAAGGTCTCGACCTTGAAAATCCCGCAAACGAGCCTAAGTATGATGAAATCCTTGAAATGGGCGTAACACCCGAAAAGGCACCCGATGTTCCCACATACATCACTCTCGGCTTCGAGAAGGGTATCCCCGTAACACTTAACGGCGAAAAGCTTGGCGGTGTTGAAATGGTTAAGGCTCTTAATGAAATCGGCGGTGCAAACGGTATCGGTATCATCGATATGGTTGAAAACCGTCTGGTTGGTATGAAGAGCCGTGGCGTTTATGAAACACCGGGCGGAACAATCCTTTACAAAGCTCACGAAATGCTTGAGCAGATTACTCTCGACAGAGATACACAGCACTTAAAGCAGCAGCTTTCCACAAAGTTCTCAGAGCTTGTTTACTTCGGTCAGTGGTTCACTCCCTGCCGTGAAGCTCTTTCAGCTTTCGTTGACAAGACTCAGGAAACTGTTACAGGTGAAGTTAAGCTCAAGCTCTATAAGGGCAACATTATCGGTGCAGGTATGACATCACCCTACTCACTTTACAGCGAAGAAATTGCAACATTCGACGAGGATGACTGCTACGACCAGGCAGATTCAAAGGGCTTCATCAACCTCTTCGGTCTTCCCCTCAAGGTCAGAGCAATGCTCTCAAAAGAATGGGACAAATAATCAAATACTAAAAACAAGGGGCTGTCCGAGGATAGTCCCTTGATTTATGAGATAATATCATATATAATGTAAGTATTACAATTTGGGAGGTAGGCATTATGCCACTTTGGACAGGACGCTTTAAAAAGTCCCTTGATAAAAAAACAAATGATTTCAATTCATCAATCCCCTTTGACTGCCGTATGGCGCAGCAGGATATAAGAGGCTCCGTTGCTCATGCAACAATGCTGGGCAAGCAGAATATAATCGACAAGAGCGAAAGCGATAAAATTGTAGCTTCACTCAAAGAAATTGCCGCCGACCTTGAAAACGGCACTCTTGAAATCGATATGACAGCTGAGGATATACACACCTTTGTTGAGGGTGAGCTGACAAAGCGTATCGGCGACAGCGGCAAGCGTCTTCACACAGCAAGAAGCCGTAACGACCAGGTTGCTCTTGATTTGCGCCTTTATCTCCTTGATCAGTGTGATATTCTTGAGGAATCAATAAAGGCGCTTATCTCAGTTATTGCTGATAAGGCAGAGGAAAATTACGATGCGGTTATGCCAGGCTACACACATCTCCAGCGTGCCCAGCCCGTAACCTTCGGGCATCATCTTATGGCATATGCTTCAATGCTTATGCGTGACCTTGACAGACTTTATGACTGCAAAAAGAGAATGGCTGTGTCACCTCTCGGTTCAGGCGCACTTGCAGGCACAACATACCCCCTCGACAGAGAGTATGTTGCAGAGCTTTTAGGCCTCAGCGGTGTTAGTACCAACAGCCTTGACGGTGTTTCCGACAGAGACTATGCTCTCGAGCTTCTGAGTGTACTTTCAATTGTTATGGTACATCTTTCGCGTTTTGCTGAAGAGGTAATTGCATGGTGTTCATGGGAGTTCAAATTCATTGAGCTTGACGATGCTTTCTCAACCGGCTCAAGCATTATGCCTCAGAAGAAGAACCCCGACATTGCAGAGCTTGTACGCGGCAAGGCAGGCAGAGTATTCGGTGATTTACAGACACTTCTGACAGTTATGAAGGGCATTCCCCTTGCCTACAACAAGGATATGCAAGAGGACAAGGAAGCAGTTTTCGATGCCCTTGACACAGTTATTATGTGCCTTGATACCTTTGCTCCCATGCTTGAGACTGCAACGGTACTGCGTGACAATATGAGAAACGCCGCAGCCAAAGGCTTCATCAATGCCACCGATGCTGCTGACTATCTTGTTTACAAGGGTCTCCCCTTCCGTGACGCTTACAAGGCAACGGGTATGCTTGTTGCAACCTGCATTGACAAGGGTGTCACCCTTGAAACCCTCCCCCTCGATGAATATAAGGCGGTCTGCGACCTCTTTGATGGGGATGTTTATAAGGCAATCGACCTTGACGAATGTGTGAGCAAGAGAACAGTTAAGGGCGGCCCCTCACCTGAGTGTGTTAAAAAGGAAATTGAAGCACTCAGAGCAGAGCTGAATAAATAAAATATTAATGTACGCGGGAAAGTGGTCGGTAAAAGGACATACTTTCCCGCCGTTTTTTATAAAGGAAAAAAAGATGAAAAGATTATACGAAAAAAGCAGACTAACCTTCTCCATAGTCTGGATAGTTGCCTATTGCGCACTTATGAGCATAGGCGATGCTCTTTCAGATAAAATCGGCATAGTAAAGGCAGTCACCCTGCCCGTTGCCTTATTGCTGTCGGCAGTTTTGTTTGCATTTATAAAAAGAAACCGCCTCACAAAAGAGTACGGTCTGTGTAAAAGCAAAGTATCTGCAAGAAAAATGCTGTTCTATCTTCCTCTTGTAATACTCCCGGCAGCAAATATTTTCTGTGAATTAACACTAAATCTTTCCGCAGCAGAGGCGGTACTGTATATACTGACGATGTTTTGTGTTGGTTTTCTTGAGGAAGTCATATTCCGTGGTCTTCTTTTCAATGCCATGGCTGAAAACGGTATAAAATCTGCCATTTTCGTTTCGAGCATTACCTTTGGCATGGGACATATAATAAACCTTTTCAATGGCTCAGGGGCAGAGATTCTGCCGTATATTTTGCAGGTTATATATGCTACGGCGGCAGGTTTTATGTTTGTTATGATTTTTCATAAAACGGGAAGTCTTATCACTTGTATTGTGACACATGGACTTTTCAATGCAATTAGTATCTTTGCTGACGAAAACACACTCAGTTTTAATCAGCGGATTATTTCTTGTGTTTTCCTCGTGCTTGTCAGTGGCGGATATGGAGCATATATAGCACTGAAAGTAAACAACAAAAAGCAGTAAAGTTTTGATCAAGCTTTTACAAAAGCTTGCAGGGTACGGGGCAAAGCCCCGCATATAAAAAAACAGCAGAGTGTTAAAGCTCTGCTGTTAATTTTTTATTATGCGCTCGCCGCGGGGCATTACTTTTCTTGTAAGAAAAGTAATCAAAAGAACTTTACCCCTCGTTCTTTTTTAGTCACTTATTTTACTCAGGAATGCCTGCAGTCTTTCTGTCTTGGGATTGCTTATAATCTCCTCAGCCTTGCCCTCCTCTGCAATTACACCGTCATCCATAAACACAATGTAATCGCTTACCTCTTTAGCAAAGTTCATCTCATGAGTAACAATAACCATAGTCATATTGCTCTTTGCAAGCTCTCTGATAACCTTGAGAATTTCGCCTGTCAGCTCAGGGTCAAGAGCACTAGTCGGCTCGTCAAAGAAAAGAATCTTAGGCTCAAGCGCCATTGCTCTGGCAATTGAAACTCTCTGCTGCTGACCACCTGAAAGTTCACAAGGATAGTTGTGAATCTTTTCACTCAGGCCCATTTCACCAAGAAGCTTCAGAGCCTTTTCGTCAATTTCAGCTAAAATCTGCTTCTTGTTCTGCTTGTAATCGGGTCTTTCTTTAGCCTTTAATTTAACTGCAAGGGTTACATTGTCAAGCACATTATACTGAGGGAAAAGGTTGAACTGCTGAAAAACAAGGCCGATTTTAAGCTGCTTTTCTCTTGTTTCCTTTGCCTTTTTCTTTGAGTGGTCCTCGCCGTCGAAAATCACGTCGCCGTCAACGGTTATAACACCGCTGTCTGCCGTTTCAAGAAAGTTTATGCAGCGAAGAAGTGTCGTCTTACCGCTGCCTGATGAGCCGATAATTGACAGCACCTCACCCTCACCGAGTGAAAAGGAAACGCCCTTGAGCACCTCGGTTTTGCCGAAGCTCTTTTTAATATCTTTAACTTCAAGTATTGCCACTGCATTTCCCTCCTTACGCCTTGAAATAGCTGAGTTTCTTCTCTATCTTGCCGAAGATAACGGTGAGAAGTCCGTTGAAGACCAGATAGAAAAGTCCCGTATAGAAAAGCGGCCAAAGCAGACCGTCTGTCCTTATGAAAATTTCGCTGTTCCAGATAACCTCATAAACTGAGATTGTTCTTGCAAGGGAGGTGTCCTTTACAAGAGTGATTATTTCGTTGCTCATAGGCGGAATTATGCGCTTGATAACCTGCAGAAGCACAACCTTGAAAAAGACCTGGGTTTTGGTCATACCAAGCACCTGACCGGCTTCATACTGTCCCTTGGGTATGCTCTCAATGCCGCCACGGTATATCTCGGAGAAATAGCAGGCGTAGTTGATAACAAAAGATACGATAACAGCAGTAAAGCGATCAAAGCATTCCCATGTTGCAAGCCACTGAATAAAGGGATTTGTGCTGTCCATTTCCGTTGCCCATGAGCCGATAAGACCCGGGCCGTAGAAAATAACAATAAGCTGCAGCATCAGAGGGGTACCTCTGATAACCCACACAAGACCCTTTGAAAGCATCTTAACAGGCTTCCATCTGCTCATTGAACCAAAGGCAATAACAAGACCTAAAGGCAAAGCAAAAAGCAGTGTGAGGGCAAATATTTCAAGTGTTTTTCCGAAGCCTTCCATAAGGCTTTGTGTAACATTCCAGAACATATCTTTTACCTTTCTTTTGTTTCCCGAAAGTGTTTTTTACCGAGTGAAAGACAGAAGGCTTCGCGCCTTCTGTCTTTTATGGTACGCTAATGATTTTTTGATTAGTCAGCCAGGTTGAGGCTGTATTTGTCAGCGATAGCCTGAAGAGAACCGTCAGCTTTCATTTCAGCCATAATCTTGTTGATTTCTGCTGTAAGGTCTGAGTTTTTACGGCAAGAAATACCGTATTCTTCTTTTGAAAGTTCAAGACCGTATGCAAGATTTGCATAGGATGTGCCTTCACCAAGCATTGACTTAGCCATTGTGATGTCGATTACACAAGCATCCGCAACACCTGTTGATACTTCAAGAAGTGCCTTTGACATATCGAGAACACCTGTTACGTTTTCAACACCGAGATCCTTGAGAACAGCTTCACCTGCTGAGCCTGCTTCAACTGCGAAGCTGAGGTCTTTTATGCTATCTGTTGTTGTGTATTCAGCAAGCTTATCTGCTTTCATAACAAGAACCTGAGCGTTCTTTATGTAGGGATCTGATACACTTGAGTTAGCGAGAGCTTCATCAGTAATTGTCATACCGTTCCATACACAATCGATAGTCTTAGCATCAAGTTCCTGGAACTTTCTTGTCCATTCAATTACAAAGAATTCTGCATCTACGCCGAGCTTTTCGCAAACAGCCTGAGCAAATTCTGTATCAAAACCTGTCCACTCTGTCTTAGCTTCGTCAGCATAATAGTTCATAGGTTCATAAATTGTAACGCCGATAACCATTTTGCCGGCTTCCTTGATTTTTGCAAGGTCTTCAACTACCTTGGGTTCGTCGTTTTCGTTGTTTTCTTCTGTACCGTCTGTAGCTTCTACATTACTTGTAGGACCCTTATCCTTAAGAGCATCATCGCCGTCGTTCTTGTCGCCGCAAGCTGCAAGGCCGAAGCAGAGAACTACCATAAGTACCGCCATAATAAGGGCAATTGTTTTCTTTTTCATATTCGTTTCTTCCTTTCGGGATTTTATTTAAGCGACTCTCGTCACTTTAGCGTAGTAATATATTAGCACATTAACACAGCAATGTCAATATGAAAAGAAAAAAATGAGGCCGCCGAAGAGCGACCTCACAAACTTTTTTTATTCAGCTTTTTTCTTTTTGCCGAGTACAAGGTTTGTAACTATACCGAGGATAAGTGCGCAGGCAATTGATGTGATTGTTACCTTACCGATTGCAAGAGCCATACCGCCGATGCCGGTGATAAGAATAACAGATGTTGTGAAGAGGTTTGCGTTTTCTTCAAGGTCAACCTTCTGAATCATCTTAAGACCGCTGACTGCAATAAAGCCGTAAAGAGTGATGCATACACCGCCCATTACACAGCCGGGGATTGAATCAAGAAATGCAACGAAGGGTGAAAGGAATGCGATAAGCATTGAAATAATAGCTGTTGTTGTGATTGTTGCAACGGAAGCATTCTTTGTAATTGCTACACAACCAACGGATTCACCGTAAGTTGTATTGGGGCAGCCGCCGAAAATTGCACCTACTGCTGAGCCTACACCGTCACCGAGAAGTGTTCTGTGAAGACCGGGATCTTCGAGAAGGTCGCTTTCAATAATTGATGAAAGGTTCTTATGGTCTGCAATATGCTCTGCAAAAACAACAAACGCAACGGGAACATATGCCACGGCAACTGTTGCAAGATAGGAAATATCAAAATCTTTTA
Source organism: Acutalibacteraceae bacterium (assembly GCA_045637065.1). Taxonomy (GTDB): domain Bacteria; phylum Bacillota; class Clostridia; order Oscillospirales; family Acutalibacteraceae; genus UBA6857. The sequence goes on along the minus strand of JAZTYQ010000032.1, from coordinate 14,643 downwards.
CACCCTTGACAGCTGTAAGGAATGTGAATTCGGGTACTGCAAAGAAGGTTTTTACCGTAACGCCGTCTGCAACAAGAGCCTCAAAGGGAGCAAAGTCGATAATCATAAGCTCTGCATTGCCTGTAGCCTTGCCGATAAGTGTGAACGCAAGGGCCACTGCATAGCCCGAAAGGATACCTATAATAAAGGGGATGAGCTTAGCTGTTTTCTTGCCGTAGGTTGAGCAAAGAACAACCACGAAAAGAGTTACAAGAGCGCAGATAAGTGACACCCAGATGTTTGTTGTCATAATAAATGAGCCGTTACCGTCCTGAGGGCCGTATGAGAAAACATCCTTAACGGCAGCACCTGCAAGTGAAAGACCGATAAGTGCAACTGTGGGGCCGATAACTACGGCAGGCATAAGCTTATTAATCCAGCCAACACCTACAAACTTGATTACAAGAGCAAGAACAACATAAACGAGACCTGCAAAAATTGCACCGACAATAAGACCAAGGAAGCCTGCCTGAGCTGAAACGGCACCGGCAAAAGCGGCAACCATTGAGCCGATGAAGGCGAAGGATGAGCCGAGGAATACGGGGCTTCTGAACTTAGTGAAAAGCTGATAGATAATGGTACCTGCGCCGGCACCGAAAAGAGCTGCAGATGCTGTCATTCCGTTACCCACAATGGCGGGTACTGCAATAGTAGCTGCCATAATAGCAAGAAGCTGCTGGAAAGCGAAAATCAGAATCTGCGGGAATTTAGGTTTGTCTTTAACACCGTAATAAAGTTTCATATTTTTTACCTCCTGATTTTTATCTTATTAAAAAAATATTATCACAACCATACCCAAATGTAAATAGGTGTAAATGTAGAAATAATGGTAATGTTTTTTGTGAGTTTAGACGAAAAAAGAAAGCCTTCGACAAAGGAAGGCTTTCATATTTTATTTGATAAGCTCAAGCAGATAAGGAACTGCCTGCTCAAAGTGCACGCCGTACCACTGAAGCTTGCCGTCAGCCATTGTCAGACGGATACATTCGGCAGTGTATAAAGAAGCTATTTCAATTGCCTTTTTCCAGTCAAAGCCTCTCATAAGAGCGCCCACACAGGTGCTTGAGAAAATATCTCCCGTGCCGTGGTAGCTTGAAGAAAGCTTTTCGTGGCAGAAATAATAGGTTTCATCCTTTTCACTGTCATAGCCCATAACGCCGGTCTTGCCTTCCTCAAAGGAAACTCCCGTGAGAATTGAGAGCTTTGCGCCAAGGCCGCTGAGCTTTTTGAGAAGGTCTTTAATATAAGCCTCGTCATAGGTTTCTTTATACTCAGCACCTGTCATAAAGCAGGCTTCCGTTACATTAGGTACGATTATATCAGCCTCAGCACAGAGAGTTGCCATATGCTTTGCAAACTTCTCGTCAAAGGCGGGATAGAGCTTTCCGTGGTCGCCCATAGCAGGGTCAACGAAGGTGATGCTTTTGTCAGTTTTGAATTCACCGAACATCTTTTTCATAAGGTCAATCTGCTCGAAGGAGCCGAGATAACCCGTGTAAATTGCATCAAAATCTATTTTTTCGTCCTGCCAGTGCTTTGTTATAGGCTCAATCTGGTCTGTCAGGTCTTTGACAGTAAAGCCGCTGAACATAGTGTGAGTTGAAAGCACTGCTGTGGGGATAATGGCAGCTTCAACACCCATAGCAGAAATAATAGGCAGTGCAACTGTAAGAGAGCATTTGCCTACACAGGAGATGTCCTGCACCGTAACAATTCTTTTCATAAAATATCACCTGACCTGTTTACATTTGTTATTAATAGTATTATACTATATTTTGACCATATTGAAATATCCAAAACAGCAAAAATTTATATGGTCAGATTAGGTGATATAATGTTTACATATTCTTTTGAAAACAAAGGCAGTGACAGCCTTTACGAATATCTTTACAAGTGCATTACCCGTGACATCATTTCCGGCAGACTTCCTCCCGATGAAAAGCTGCCCTCTAAAAGAGCCTTGGCGGAGCATCTGTGCATCAGCACCATCACCGTTGAAAACGCCTACAACCAGCTCACGGCTGAGGGCTATATCTATTCTAAGCCCCGAAGCGGCTTTTATGTTTCCCGAATTTCTTCACCTAGGCTCAACACCTCACAACCTATTGCTGATGCGACCGTTTCCGTGTATCCTGCCGAGAAAACTTACGCCGTGGATTTTGTGGCAAATTCTGCTGCCAAGGGAAGCTTTCCCTTTTCTGTGTGGACAAAGCTTATGCGTCAGGCAATGTCTGACAAAAGCGACCTGCTTACGGTAAGTTCACCTTCTGTCGGCATAAGAGACCTTCGCCTTGCCATATCGGACTATCTTTTTCAGTTCAGAGGTATGAGGGCAGACCCTGACTGTATTGTTGTGGGCGCAGGCACGGAATATCTTTACTCACTCATTATTCAGCTTCTGGGCAGAGACAGAAAATATGCCGTTGAAGACCCGGGACACCTTAAAATTGCACAGATTTACAAGGCAAACAATGTGTCTTTAGATTATATTTCCCTTGATGAAAACGGGGTCTGTGTGGACTCTCTTGAAAAATCGGGAGCAGATATTCTTCACATTTCCCCCTCACATCACTTTCCCACAGGTATAGTCACACCCGTCAACAGAAGATATGAGCTTCTGTCATGGGCAGAAAAATCTCAGGACAGATATATTATCGAAGACGATTATGACAGTGAATTCCGTTTCACAGGCAGACCTATTCCGTCACTTCAGAGTATTGACTCCTCGGGGAAGGTCATATACATCAACACCTTTTCAAAATCTCTGACCTCAACCATAAGAATAAGCTATATGGTGCTGCCTAAAGACCTTATGGAGCTTTATAAAAAGGAGCTGAGCTTTTATTCCTGCACCGTTTCAAACTTCGAGCAATACACCCTTGCGGAATTTATCAGGCAGGGCTACTATGAAAAGCATATTAACCGTATGAGAAACTATTACCGAGCTCAGCGCGATACGCTTATGAAGGAAATCGCAAAGCACCCCCTTTTCGGCAGAGTACAGATAAAAGAAGAGGATGCGGGACTTCACTTTCTTATGAAAATGGATACCTCGCTTACGGATGACGCCCTCATAGAAAGAGGCAGAAGCAAGGGTATAAATCTTGCTTGTCTGAGTCAGTATTATAGCAACAAAAGCGCCGCAGATGCACATACGCTGATAATCAACTATTCGGGTTTGCCCAAAGACGACATAAAAAAAGCGGTGGAACTGCTCTTTGAGATTATATAGCAAGAAATATAAATTTGTCTTTTTACTTGATTATTGATTTTAAGTGTTCTATAATGATAGCGAGGTGAAAGCTATGGCTAAAAACTGCTGTGAACAGTGTGCATACTATGACTACGATGAAGAGTATGACGAATATTATTGTTCGGTAAATTTAGATGAGGATGAAATGGAAAAATATATGAGTGGCAATATGGACGCCTGCCATTATTTCTCACCTTATGATGAATATAAAGTAGTAAGGAAACAGAATTGAGGTTACAGATATGAAAAGTCTCAAATATTTATATAAAATAGGAAGAGGCCCCTCCTCTTCACACACTATGGGACCCGACAAAGCCGCACGTTATTTCAGAAGTGCATATAAAGATGCTGAGAGCTTCAAGGTTATCCTTTACGGCTCACTTTCAAGTACGGGCAAGGGACATAAAACCGATGAGGCTATTCTTGATGTTTTTGAGGGTACCGATATAGAGCTTGTTTTCGGCCCATGGGAAACTGAAGGTCTGCCCCATGAAAACACTATGGAATTTATTGCTTTCAAAGAGGGCAAGGAAATTGCAAGAGAACGCATTATGAGTGTGGGCGGCGGTCAGATAGTTGTTGAAGGCAACCCGGGAATGGATGAAGAGGATGTTTATGACCTTCGCACCTTCGGTCAGATTGCAGAGTTTTGCAACGCACACAACATGAGACTTTGGGAATATGTTGAAATGAATGAGGGCAAGGAAATATGGGACTACCTTCACGAAATATGGAAGGCTATGAAAAACGCCGTCAACGAGGGGCTTTCAACAAGGGGCATACTTGACGGCGGTCTGGGAGTTGAAAGAAAGGCACAGTACCTCTATAATCAGTCACATATTGACGAGAGCGAAATCACAAGGGAAAACCGTCTCGTTTGTGCTTATGCCTTTGCCGTCAGTGAGCAGAATGCAGGCGGTGGAGTGATTGTTACAGCTCCCACCTGCGGTGCCTGTGCGGTGCTTCCCAGCGTACTGAAATATATGCAGGACAAAAAAGGCTTCAGCGATGACGATATCTGCCGCGCTCTTGCCGTGGGCGGTCTTGTGGGAAACCTTGTTAAAACCAACGCTTCAATCAGCGGTGCTGAATGCGGTTGTCAGGCAGAGATAGGTACAGCCTGCTCAATGGCTGCGGCGGCTCTTTGTGAGCTTTTCCATATGGGCATAGGTCAGATCGAGTACGCTGCCGAGGTGGCTATGGAACACATGTTAGGCCTGACGTGCGACCCTGTATGCGGTCTTGTGCAGATACCCTGCATTGAAAGAAATGCCGTTGCAGCCATGCGTGCTATCAATGCACTTTCACTGGCAAACTTTCTTTCAACCACAAGAAAAATCAGCTTCGACACCGTTGTTGAAACTATGTATAAAACAGGCAAAGACCTGAATGCTATGTACCGCGAAACCTCACAGGGCGGACTTGCGGCAACATATATGCATCCCGGGTCATAATAAAGCATCTGCAACCATCGGTTGCGCAGTTGCAAGCCTCGCTTTATGGCTATTTTATCTGCAGTATGATAGGATAAAAGCCACAAAGAAAAGGAGGATAAAAATGAAACTTCACGAAAAAATCTTTAATCAGAGAAAACTAAAAGGTATGTCTCAGGAGGAGCTTGCGGAAAAGGTGGGCGTTTCAAGACAAGCCGTCAGCAAATGGGAAACAGGCGAAGCCCAGCCGGAAATCACAAAACTCAAGGCTCTTGCAGATGTTTTCGGCGTAACAACAGACTTTCTTTTAGATGACAGCAAAGACAGCTTCACCTCTGCACCTGAAGCAAAGCCCGACGCTGTTGACAGAGTGCTTTCATATATTGAAACGCTACCAGAAAAGCTGAAGCCTTTCCTTAAAAAATACGGTTGGCTGGGCGGCATATTGCTTATTATCTCAGGCATCTACCGTATGGTAAGCATCTTTTTCAGCTTAGTTGTTTTCGGAGATATGCCAAGCAGCGTAACCGGCTTTGCCGTGCCTATGATTTTGCAGATGCTCCTGCAGGGACTGACAGGCGTTGCGATAGTTGTAGCAGGTATTGTAGTTATAAAGAAATTCAAACCTAAAAAATAAATTTGCAGCAGACGGAAAGTCTGCTGCTTTTGTTATATAGCGGGATAAAGAGGGAAGCCGTCGGGTCCATTTAATCGCCAAGGGGATTTAGGGCGACAAGGACGCCGACCCGAATTCATTCGGGTATGGAGCCGCCGCCCACCGCAGACTAAAAATTTCGTCAGCATCAAACCAGCCCGCTTCGTAGTCAGCAGTTGAAGGCGGACTGAGGCTATATCTTAAAAATATGACTGCCGTAAACAAAAAAGAGCGCTTTGCTTACTTTGTCGCTCGGGAGAAAGTAAGTGCCTCTGTGGCATGAACGGAAACGAGACTATCTGTTATATAAAAACCCAAATCAATTGATGAAACTCCCCTCCGCGGATAAAAATTAAAAGTGGTCGCAGTTTTCACCGCGACCACCATTTTGAATTTTGAATTTTTATCGTCCTCGCCGGACGGGCATTCTTTTTCCTCGCGCGGAAAAAGAATCAAAAACGCGCTGTTGTTTTTACAATTACTGCTTAGCGCCGTTATCAAACTTCTCAAGCACCTTCACACTTGCAACAAAGCAGTCTGCAAGACACTTGCTGTTGAGTGCATCGGGAGTGTCAAGTCTTGTGTGATAGAAGTCGGGAAGTGCATGGTTAAGAGCTGTGATACCTGTTGCACGCATGCCTGCCTGAGCAAAAGCAGCTGAGTCTGTTGCACCGCCGAGAGGAGGTACCATACCCTTCTTGCAAGGAATGCCAAGTTCCTGACAAGCCTCATAGAACAGGTCTGAAACATCATTGTCAACCTTTACAGTACCGTTAAGGTCACGGTAGTTTACCATAAGCTGCTCTGACTGAGCAATTGTATCATAAGAATAAACAAATGTGGGAACATCGCTCATTTCATCCTTGTGAGCTTCAGCCCAAGCCTTGGCACCGCGAAGACCTGCTTCTTCTGAGCCGGTGAGAACAACGCCTACCTCAGTGTTTTCAAGCTCAATACCTTCATCCTTGAGGTACTTGAGGATTGCCATGCCGATATAGCAACCTGTGAGGTTATCGTTTGCACCGTCAACAACTCTCTTTTCGTTCCACATAAAATAAAGACCGAACCAGAAGGGAACGAACACCAGACCGATAAGACCAATCTTTGTTGCAAGCTCTTCAGGAATAACACCTGCAAGGCGTAAAATTGCAGTAACAAGAACATATGCTGCACCTGCAAAGCAAACCATCATGTGGATATCAAAGCCCAGATATGTAAACTTATATTTGAAGGGCCACTCCCATGCTGCGTCGGGATGACCATTGAAGATAATGCGACGCTTAACTTCACCTGTAGGCTTTTTGAAGCCTGCTACATTGTGACCTGTTTTTTCCTTAAAGAACTTATCAACAGTCTTTTTATAAAGACCGAACTGTAAGAAACAGATAGTAAGACCGATTGCGATAAACGCAATTGAAAGCACAGGCATAAGGAAGTATGAAATAAATGCAAGGAAGCAGCAAGTGATTGTGAAATAAATCCAGCCGTAGAAGGAGCCGGGGTTTTCCTTGAATTCCTCAATAAACACACGGTCACAGCCGTATTCCTTCATCTGCTTTGCAGCGTACTCGCAAGCCTGATGCTCGCCCTTTGAACCGGGGCCGCGCTTTTCAAAGGTCTTGCAGATATAGGTGATTTCGTCAACCATATACTGAGCTGCCTGGTCTTTTTTGTCAATGATTTTTTTAAGATCCATCCTAAATTTCTCCTTTTAAGTGATTTTTATGATAGATATTTTATCACATTTTTTTCCTGAGTTCAATATTTATTTACAAAACTTTGAGAAATAAATTTGTTTTTTTGTAAATTTTACCATCAGGCAGGAAAGCTCATCTTTCTTTTACCTTATAATAACAAAAAAATTGCGAAAATTGTATTTACAATTGCGAGGGAAAGTGATAGAATACAAGGTGGTATCTAATCGATAATCCAAATAAAATTCAGGAGGAATAATCCAATGGCCAGAAAAATGAAAACCATGGACGGTAACAATGCTGCTGCTCACGTATCGTATGCATTTACCGAAGTAGCAGGTATTTATCCTATTACACCGTCCAGCCCTATGGCAGACTATGTTGATATGTGGTCAGCTCAAGGGTTAAAGAACATTTTCGGAACCACCGTTAAGGTTTCCGAAATGCAGTCCGAAGCAGGTGCAGCAGGTACCGTTCACGGTTCGTTGAACGCAGGTGCTCTTACCACTACCTACACCGCATCTCAGGGTCTTCTTTTGATGATCCCCAACATGTACAAGATCGCAGGTGAGTTGCTGCCTTCCGTATTCCACGTATCGGCACGTTGCGTGGCTTCTCAGGCTCTTAACATTTTCGGTGACCATTCTGACGTCTATGCTTGCCGTCAGACCGGTTTCGCAATGCTTGCAGAAACCAATCCTCAGGAAGTTATGGACCTCGGTGCTGTTGCTCACTTGGCAACCATCAAGGGTCGCGTACCTTTCCTCAACTTCTTCGACGGTTTCAGAACCTCTCATGAGCTCCAGAAGATCGAAATTTGGGACTATGAGGACCTCAAGGAAATGTGCGATATGGACGCTGTTGACGCTTTCAGAAAGAGAGCTCTCAACCCTGACCGTCCCGTAATGCGCGGTTCTCACGAGAACGGCGATATCTTCTTCCAGCACAGAGAGGCTTGCAACGAGTATTATGACAAGCTCCCCGCAATCGTTGAGGAGTACATGGGCAAGGTTAATGCTAAGCTCGGTACCGATTACAAGCTCTTCAACTACTACGGTGCTCCCGATGCTGACAAGGTTATCGTAGCTATGGGCTCTATCTGTGACGTTGCAGAAGAGGTTATCGACTACATGGCCGCTGCCGGCGAAAAGGTTGGTCTTGTAAAGGTACGTTTGTACCGTCCCTTTGTTGCTGAGAAGCTTTGTGAGGCTATCCCCGCAACCGCTAAAAAGATTGCAGTTCTTGACAGAACTAAGGAGCCTGGTTCTTTGGGCGAGCCTTTGTACCTCGACGTTGTTGCAGGTCTTGCAGCTTGCGGCAGAAGTGCTAAGGTTATCGGCGGCCGTTACGGTCTCGGTTCCAAGGATACTCCTCCTTCCAGCATCTTTGCTGTATATGATGAACTCAAGAAGGACGAGCCCAAGGCTCACTTCACCCTCGGTATCAACGATGACGTTACCCACCTCTCTCTCGAAGAGAAACCCGCACCCAACACCGCAGCAGAAGGCACCATCGAGTGCAAGTTCTGGGGTCTTGGCGGTGACGGTACCGTTGGTGCTAACAAAGACTCTATCAAGATTATCGGTGACCACACCGACAAGTATGTTCAGGCATACTTCCAGTATGACTCCAAGAAGACTGGCGGTATCACCATTTCTCACTTGAGATTTGGTGACAAGCCTATCAAGAGTCCTTACTACATCAACAAGGCTGACTTCGTTGCTTGCCACAACCCCTCTTATGTAATAAAGGGTTACAAGATGGTTAACGACGTTAAGCCTGGTGGTGTATTCCTTATCAACTGCCAGTGGTCTGCTGAAGAACTCAACGAGCATATGCCCGCTGAAGCAAAGCGCTATATTGCCGCTAACAACATTCAGCTTTACACTGTTAACGCTATCGACCTTGCCGCACAGATCGGTCTTGGCAAGCGTACCAACACCGTTCTACAGTCTGCATTCTTTGCACTTTCCAACGTTCTTCCTAAGGAAGAGGCTATCGGCTATATGAAGGAAAAGGCACAGAAGTTCATGAAGAAGGGCAAAGAGATTGTCGAAATGAACGAGAAGGCAATCGACGCAGGTGCTACCGCATTTGTTAAGATTGACGTTCCTAGCAGTTGGGCAAACGCAGTTGATACTGCCGCTGCTGAGAAGTCCGAGGGTCGTGACAAGCTCGTTAAGATGGTCGACAACATTATGAAGCCCGTTGGTCTTATGAACGGTGACAGCCTCCCTGTTTCTGCTTTCGTTGACCATGCTGACGGTTCGTTCGAGCAGGGTGCATCGGCATACGAGAAGCGCGGTGTTGCAGTTCTCGTTCCCGAGTGGAATGCAGATACCTGTGCTAAGTGTAACAAGTGTGCTTATGTATGTCCCCATGCCACCATCCGTCCCTTCGCACTTGATGCTAATGAGGTTGCTAACGCACCTGCTAATATGAAGAAGGCTCCTAAGCCCATTGTTAAGACCGAGTACACCTACACTTTGGCTGTTTCTCCGCTGGATTGTATGGGATGTGGCGTATGTATCGGTGTATGTCCCACCAACTCTCTCAAAATGGTTTCTCAAGAATCTCAGCTCCAAGAGCAGAAGGTATTTGACTACTGCGTAGCTAACGTTACCGAGAAGGAAGGCGTTGCAGGTTCTCAGAACCTTATCGCTTCTCAGTACAAGAAGCCTCTCCTCGAGTTCTCGGGCTCTTGCGCAGGCTGTGCAGAAACCGCTTACGCACGTCTTGTTACCCAGCTCTTCGGTGACAGAATGTATATCTCCAACGCTACCGGTTGTTCGTCTATCTGGGGTGGCCCTGCTGCTACTTCTCCGTACACCGTTAACGCTAAGGGTCAGGGTCCTGCTTGGGCTAACTCCTTGTTCGAGGATAACGCAGAGCACGGCTTTGGTATGTCCCTCGGCCAGAAGGCTGTTCGTGCAAGATTGATCGCTTTGGTTGAGGAAATGGCTGCTTCCGACAAGGCTTCTGCCGAGTTCAAGGCTGCTGCTGATGCATTCCTTGCAACTCAGGATGACGGTGAAGCTAACCAGAAGGCTACTGCAGACCTTATCGTTGAACTCGAGAAGGCTGCTGCTGCAGGTTGCCCCACTGCTCCTCAGATTCTCAAGGATAAAGAATACCTCTCCAAGAAGTCCGTTTGGATCTTCGGTGGTGACGGTTGGGCATACGACATCGGCTTCGGCGGTGTTGACCACGTTCTCGCTGCAGGTGAGGATGTAAACATCATGGTATTCGATACCGAGGTTTACTCCAACACCGGTGGTCAGGCTTCTAAGGCTTCCCAGATTGGTCAGGTTGCACAGTTCGCTGCTGCAGGTAAGGCCATCTCCAAGAAGTCTCTCTCCGAGATTGCAATGTCTTACGGTTATGTATACGTAGCACAGATTGCTATGGGCGCTGACCAGAACCAGACCTTGAAGGCAATCAAGGAAGCAGAAGCTTACAAGGGTCCCTCTATCATCATCGCATACTCTCCCTGTGAGATGCACTCCATTAAGGGTGGTATGACCAACTGCCAGAACGAAATGAAGAAGGCTGTTGAGTGCGGTTACTGGAATATGTTCCGCTTTAACCCTGCTTTGAAGGCAGAAGGCAAGAATCCCTTCACCATCGACTCCAAGCCTGCAACCGCAGATTATAAGGAGTTCATCCTCGGTGAGGCTCGTTATTCTTCGCTTACCCGTTCGTTCCCCGAGCGTGCTGAAGAGTTGTTCGAGAAGGCTGCTGAAAACGCAAAGGCCAACCGTGCACACCTCGAGAAGCTCCAGGAACTCTACGGCAAATAATTAAAATTTAAAAGGGAAGAAATTTCCAAACGATAAAATTTTTCCACCCTCAGGGTTTAACTCTGAGGGTGGTTTTTGTATAAACAGCTTTAACTTGACAAAACTACTTGTTATATATATACTATAATACAGTAGAGAGTGTGCCAAGGATTATTATGGAGGAATTGTTATGAAAAAATTACTTGCTTTGTTGTTATGTAGTGCAATGTTGATTACACTTTGCTTTACGATGTCTGCCTGCGAAGGTAGAAATCCGGATTATGAAAAGTCAAAGGATTCAAACAGCAGTACCGTCTCTGATGTGTCAAGTACTGAAAGCACTCAAAGCACCGTTACTATGACCGATGAGGAAATGATTGTCGGCACATGGAAGGGTAAAATGGCACTTGAGCAAGGCTTTGTTGAAGAGCTGCTTGGCTCCGCAAGTGAGGAATCAGCGGAAGCGGAGGCTTTCCTTAAGTACTTCGACATTGATCAACTGTTGGATATCAAGTTTACTGTTGTATTCAATGAAAACGGCACATATACCATGTCTGTTGCGGAAGAAGATCTTGAAAATTATGTTGATGACACCGTTGATGTAATGTGTGACGGTATGATTAATTTAATGAAAGACTTTGCAAAGGAAAACGGTAAAACCTGGGAAGCGTTTCTTGCTGAAAGCAATCTAACTGAGGAACAGTTCAAGGATGTTGTTTTGGAGCAGCTCGACAAGCAGGAACTGATTGACAGTATGAAGGAAGAAATGGAGTTTGAAGAGGGCTACTACAAGTTTAGCAACGGTAAGTTTTATACCTCTGAAAACAAAAATTTTGAGGGTGATGACGTCGATATAAGTGATTACGAGCTTACCGAAGCAACCTTTAAGATGATCGCTGAAGAAAAAGCAAGCATAACCTTTACTAAGGTAAAATAAAAGCAACGCCTCGAGAGCACTTGCTCTCGAGGCGTTGTTTCGTGATTAAAACTTCCTCATCCATATTTTGCGTACGATAAATGTGATGGCAATATCAAACAGAATAAACACAAAGGTTAGCACTACCATTACCAAAAGCGATGTCAAAATCAACTGATATAAAGGCTTTTCTACGTTCTCAGGGAAACAGCACACGTACACCATCAAAGGTACAAGCCAACTTGCAAATCCAAGAACCTCGGCTATAAATGGCGTGGATTTTAAGATGCTTGATGCTTCCTTGAAAAAGCTCACGTGCTTCAACTCGCATTCGGTTAGGTAATTGATTTTAGAGGGGTTGTCTTTAACCTTGATTACCCCGACCAAAACGGCGGTTATCAAGGTGCTTGCAACCATGCACAGGGTGTATGCCGCATAGTTAATGCCGATGTCGTTAGCAAGACCGAAGACCATAGCCAATGCTACCGATATAGCAAGCCACATTAAAAACGTGCATAGTACAAGTATCAATTTTTTGAAATACAGTTTAAACATAAACACGCACCTTTGCCTTTTATATCCGTTTTGCGCTCCTTTTTATAGGGGAGGAAGAACCCTCCCCTACAAGTTATTTAAAAGATTATTCCTCTTCGGTTGTTACCTTTTCGGCTTCGACGGTGGGGACGTTATCGTCTGCTTCAGCTTCGGGGATCTTTTTGCCCAAAAGCTCGGGCAGTTCCATACCTGCCATTGCAAAAACCTCCTGCAACGGGGGAACCGATTTCATCATACCGGACAAAAAGTTTGCGGTTGCATTCTTTCCGTCACCGTTTTGACCGTTATCCCAAACAGTAACCTTGTCAATCTTGATGTTCTTGATGGCATCAACCTGAACTTTCATAAGTTCCTCAAGCTTATCAGCTATGAGAAGTTGGAGAGCAGCATTGGTGTCGCCACCTGCGGACTGTACGATTTCAGCAAAACCGGCAGCCTGCTTCTTAAGGATCTCCTCTACGCCTCGAGCCTCAGCCTCCATCTTTGCGTATATAGCGTCAGCTTCACCCTTCGCCTTTCTGCGCATCTGCTCAGCCTCAGCCTCAGCCTCGAGCTCCATTTCCTTTTTCTTTGCCTCTGCGCGAACGATAATGTCCGCCTCAAGCGTTGCCTGCTCCTTGTTACGTCTTGCAACCTCGGCAGACTGTTCAGCAGCATACGCCTCCTCGAGCGCCTTTGCAGCCTGGATCTTCTCAGCAGTGGTAGCTATCTTGAGCGCCTCTGCTTCCTTTTCCTTAAGGGCAGCATCGGACATAGCTATCTTCATCTTAGCCTCGTTTTCACCCTGAATAGCCACAGAGTCAGCCTCAGCTACCTTAATTCTCTGCTCCATTCTCGCGTTAGCCTCACCGATAGAACCGTCTCTGTCCTGCTCAGCAACGCTCTTCTTAGCGTCGTTAATAGCCTTTGCAGCAGCTTCCTTACCAAGAGCCGCAATATAGCCGGATTCATCACTAATATCAGTTACGTTAACGTTAATAAGGCGAAGACCGATCTTCTTAAGCTCTGTTTCAACATTAGAACTTACAGCCGCGAGGAACTTGTCACGGTCGGTGTTGATCTCCTCAATATCCATCGTTGCGATGATAAGACGAAGCTGACCGAAGATAATATCCTTGGAAAGCTCCTGTATCTCGGAGAGCTGAAGACCGAGAAGTCGCTCAGCCGCGTTCTGCATAACGCCGGGCTCGGTAGAAATACCTACGGTAAATCTCGAGGGAACGTCAATACGAATGTTCTGTCTTGAAAGCGCATTTTTAAGATCCACCTGAATGGATATAGGCGTAAGGTCAAGATATGAATACGACTGGAACACAGGAATTACGAATTCCGCACCACCGTGGATACACTTAGCACTACGGTTTGTTCCGTCCTTATTCTTACCGATAGAACCGTAAACAACCATGATCTTATCCGAGGGACACTTCTTGTATCTCGAGCAGATCCACGCAAGGAACGCTACGATAACAAGCATAATTGCGCAAATTAAATAAATTACTTCAGGGTTCATTTTTTCTCCTCCATTTGTTTAAATTTTATATTCTCAAAAATTATGAGTTACTTTCTTCTGACCACAAGATCAGTCTGACCGCTTATTCCCACAACTACTATTTCACTTCCCGTGGGGATTGCGACCTCATCATCGGTAACCGCGCCAAGCTCCACAAAAGAGCCCTGCAATATAAGCTGTACCTTTCCCTCTCCACTTCTTGCGGGAGGAACAGTAAGATATACCTTGCCGGAAGTACCAATGGCGTTTCTGGTATCAATATTACCGTCACTTCTCAGCTTCATAACGGCACGCATAAGAAATGCGAGCAGTACCATCGTTGCAAATCCGCAAACGGCAGCTACGGGAATAGTGATAAAGAGCTGTGCACCCACACTCTCAAGCACGATACCAACCCAGCTGAATACCACCAAAAACGCGATTATTCCTCTTACCGTGAGTATTCTCAAGCCGTCAAGTCCAAAGTCGTCGGGGATATCGGTGACCTCGTTGCCTCCAAATACTCCGTCCGCGGCATCTCCGTCAGGTACGTCAACCTCGCCTACATCCGAGGCGGCATCTGCGGCATCCTCCCCCATACCTATAAGCATCAGAATAGTCTGAATAAGCAACAAAAGCGTTGAGGGAATGGCTATGCAGTAAAATATCTGTGACACAAGTGTCATTGAATTCCACCATTCAATCATAACATTATATCCTTTCTGAAATTATCATTTAAGTGTACTGAGCAGCTGCTCAGCCGAAGCACGGAACTGCGATGCCGCATGCGCATAAAGCATTACTTCAAATATACGCTCCAGCTTTTTGCG